>JAGACC010000357.1 GCA_017614295.1 Treponema sp. | reverse complement strand
TTCGTCGGCTGGCTTGTCCAGATCCTTTAGCGCATCAATTGAATTGTTCCAGTATCCGCCAACAAGAATCTTTATGGTAGGGGAAAAGCTTCTTATTATCTCTATTGCGTGGGCGGCTATTTTGTTCCAGGCATCGCTGTAGGAGGGAAGGGTTACTTCGTTCAAGAGTTCAAAAGAAAGCATGGCTTCGTTTTTTACAAAGCGTTTGGAAAATTCCGTCCAGAGATTGTAGAAGTGTTCGTGGAGTTTTGGCTGGTCAAAAAAGTTGTTCTTTGCAATTTCTGCATCAAAGGAATAGCCAAGCGTTTTGTGCAAGTCCAAAATTAGGTTGAGCTTGTTATTCTTTGCCCATTGAATTGCGTTTTCTACGTAGCCAAACCCTTCTTCTATTAAAGAGCCGTCTTCTTTCTGGAAGATTTGCCAGTCAACCGGAAGACGCACGTGGTCGCAACCCCAGCCAGCAATTACGGCAAAATCTTTTTCGCTTATATAGTTTTTGTAATGTTCAGTTGTATATTCTGAACACTGAGAAAGCCAACCGCCTAAATCCACACCCTTTTCGTAACCAAGAAATTTTTTCATAACCATTCCCTTTATTTAAGACTAGAAATTAAACAAGATTTTAAAACAAAAAAGATGCAGGTGAAAAGTAAGAACCCCCACTTGCATCCTCCGATTTATGCTTAGAAAAACTTATCAATAATAAGTACTGAAATTGCACCAAGTAATGGAAGAATCAGAAGAAGAACAAAGATGACTCGGGAAACATTAATTACTCTTGTGAGCCTTTGTAAACCCTTGTCAGAAAATTCACTTTTTCTTACAAAGTACCAGCAATCGCTCCACAATTCCTTGTCTGCGCGCGCACTATGCTTAAAAGTTCCAAGCCGGAATTTCTTAAAGCACTTTTCAATTTTTCCAGCCCAATAAATCTGTTTTGTTTCATTTAATTCAGCTACAATTTTTTCCACATTGGATGTTGCATAAAGATACACACCCCTGCTACAGATTAAGAGCAAAACAATCCAGGCTATAACAGCCAGGATAACCATTCCTTCCACTTTTACCCCCAGTTTTATTCCGTCTTAAAGCTGTTTATCTCGCTGCCAATTTGTGTAACACTTTCGTTCATGCGGGCAACGCTGTCGTCCAGTGCGGCACCGCTTTTTACGATGCTTTGTGCATTTTCTGACATTTCCGATATGCTTGTGCGAACAGCTTCTGCACTGTTACGCAAACGGTTCATTTCTTCAAGTACCTGGGCACTTCCTTCCGCCATCTGAATTGATGCGTTGCGGACTTCTTTAGTGTTGCTGTCCATAAGGGAGAGGGAAGAGACAACTTCTTTGGAATCTTCCTGCTGCTCTTCAAGTGAAGCCTGCATTGTGTGTACGATTCCGTTTGTTGACTGGATGCGCTGGGATACGCCAAGGAATGCGTTGCTTGAAGCTTGGGAAGCAGTTACTATTTCCTTGATACTTTCCTGAATGTTTCTAAGCTGTGTACCGATAGTCTTTGACTGTGTGGAAGAAGTTACGGAAAGGCTTCTGATTTCGTCTGCAACAACAGCAAATCCCTGTCCTGCTGCACCTGCGTGGGCCGCCTCAATAGCTGCGTTCATAGCAAGAAGGTTTGTCTGGCCTGCTATGGATGCAATTGCCTTGTTTGCGGTCTGAAGCATCTGTGACTGCTCTTCAATCTGAGCAATACGCTCGTTTACATGCTTCTGCTTTTCCATACCGTTCTGTGTTGCGCTGTCTAGCTGGTTGAATGATTCGGTAAGTTCCTTCATAGACATGCTTATGTTGCTTATGCGCTGAATTTGGCTTCCGATTGCCGTAGAAGATTCCTGTATGCTCTGGCTCTGAGAGTCAATCATTTTGTTAAGAGTAGAAATGTTGGATGTAACTTCCTGTACAACCGCCGCCGCTTCCGTAAAGCCTGTTGCCTGGGAAGAAATCTGGGACTGAACGTTGTCTATGCTAAGGCGGATGTTGGTCATAGAATCGGATGTCTGCTGAACGCTGTGCTTCATCTCGTCAGCCACTTCCGTAAGTTTTACGCCGGAAAGCTTAAGTTCACCGATGATTGAATTCAGCTTTTCCATAAATGCGTTGAATCCGTTTACAATTTCGTGTATTGCCTTAAACGGTGTGTTTATGTTGGTGTTAAGCCTGCTGGTAAGGTCTGCCTCTCCGCTTGCAATATCGTGAAGTGTTGAGCGGATTTCCATAATAGGACTGAAGATGTTCTTCATTGTGAAAATTACGAGCAGGGCTATTACAAGAAGCAGTATTATGGAAATGGGGAACATTGCGTTTACAATAAACTCGCCAAAGGTAAATGGCTTGTAAAGAACCATGTACCAGCGAAGCGATTCAACTGGAACAATAAGGTATTCCCCGAATGTAGTCGAAAAGAGTGTGTTTTCTTTGGGGAAGAGGTTTGTGGTCTCGTTTAGCTCCGGAAGAACGTCCTTAATGTTTGCAGTCTTTTCCAAGTGTTCTACGTCTGGAGAAGCAGAAACTTCATAGTCTCCGTTGTACATGTACATTGTGTAGCCTTTGTCGAGCGTCTTGTACATGTCTGCAACAAAGTCCGTAATCTCTATACCTGTACCCGTAATGCCCGTGACTTTTTTTGCATCGTTGTATACGAGTACGTTTACCCACATGAATGTCTTCTTAAGGCCAATATCGTAGTCTACATAGAACTGGAAGGGAAGGTTTGCGTCTATTGTTGCCTGATACCAGTCATTGGCAGGGTCTTTTTTGTCCAGGTCGTAGATAAATTCCATGTTGGAGTAATACTTTAAGTTCTTGTCAGAAATCCAGAAGGTGCGGTGGGAGGCAAAAGAGTTCTGGAAAGAGGCAAATTCGCGGCGGGCAAGAATTACCACATCCCGGTCTTCCGGGTTTTCCATGTAGTCAATAACAGCCGGTGACTTTGCAAGCTGCATGGCAAGCTTCTTTTCCGGCAGAAGGGACTTTTCTATTTCCGTAAGCTTTATGTATGCTACGGTTTCCAAATCCCTCTTAGCCTTTTTTCTAAACAATATCCGGGAAGAAACCTGAATAATACACAATGCAACTATGAATCCGATTGCAGCAACAAAAATCTTCAGAGCCTTGGACTTCATTTTTATCTCCATTAAATGCGAATGAGAATTATTTTTCCAATGGACATTTTTATTATATTAGATGTTATATATATATGATTATACTACAGTATCGGAAAATAGCAAGTGGAATATAAATTTTAATGATTTTCAGACAGTTTTAAGCTATTGTACAGGTCCTACGTCCACTTAAAGCATCCAAATTAACGTTCTAATTAAAATCCAAATTAAAGTACCAGATAAGCCGAGCCAGAAAGCCCAAGCGAATGCCCCCAAAAATCTATCGGTTCACAACAGACTTTATCCAGTCAAATGCAGTCTCATCTCCGCGCCCAGTTTTATCCTTAAGCTCAACGCAGAAGTGGTAGCGTGATTTATACTGAACATAGCGCGAATTCCTGCACAAAAAGCCGCACATCTTGCCGGTAGGACTGCCCTGCTCAAAAATCCCCTTATCGTTCTCCGAAGTTGCAAAGTAAAAGCTCACTGGAAGAACCGTCAAAAGTTCCTTCAAAGACATCTGGTAAAAGCCGCTTCCAGAAATAACCCCTCTAAAAAGCCGTGGTTCGTGGCAGGCAAGCTCAACCGCATATTTTGCTCCCTGGGAAAAGCCCCAAGCTATTACATTCGTTGAATCAATGCACAAATTCTGAAGCAGAACATTCTGAATCAAAAGGCTCA
>JAGACC010000356.1 GCA_017614295.1 Treponema sp. | reverse complement strand
TTATATACTATACTTAGAACCGGAAGTAAGTTCGAGGTGCGACCATTCCGCAAGCCTTCAACAAAAGAACTTGCAGAATGTGCAATAAATCAAAAAGAGGAATCAGGAGCGGCTTAACCTATTGACAAAAAACATAGGAGGCTCAGCGTCCGTGGAGACTACCGGCTTTTTTGCTTTGCTAGCTAGCTCTGGTACTCCTCTTCAAACATGTTGATCATATCCGAAAGCTCATCGTCATCAAGAACGTCTATTGCCTTAGCCCTCATCGTGTCCGGAACCCCGTAGAAAGCCTCTGCAATCGAACCAGTTATGCATGCCAAAGTGTCGCTGTCCCCGCCAAGAGAAACCGCAGTCCTTATTGCATCCTCAAAGTCGCACGATTCAAGAAATGCCTCTATTGCCTGTGGAACCGTATCCTGGCAAAGCGCACCAAAGCCGTAGTTTGGACGGATCTGGTCAATCGTAAAGTCCAGCTTGTAGTAGTTCTTTTCCACGTAGTCGCGTATTTCTTCCTTGGATTTTCCCTGCCTTGCAAGAACTATGCAGACCGCTACAGCCTCAGCCCCCTTTATTCCTTCCGGATGGTTGTGGGTTGTTCTGGTTATCTCGTAGGAAAGTTTTTTTGCTTCCTCTATGTCTTTTGCCGCAAATCCAGCAGGGCTAATCCTCATGGCGGCACCGTTTCCGCAGCTGTTGTAGGGTGCAGGTTCAGCGCTGGTAAGCCAAGCCCTAAAGCCGTGTCCGTATTCGCTCATAAATTCGGGGTATTCCCTTCCAAGTTTTCGCATGGCATTTACTGTTTCCGTAAAGAGGTTGGTCTCCCTTCCCTTTTCCGTCTGACGCTTCCAACGCAAGATAGCAACGGCAACCGCAATAGTCATCAGGCTGTCGTCCGTGGGTCGGTGGTCAAGTCCAAAGATTTCAAAATCCTTGAATTTGTAGTTGTTAAATTCAAAAGCACTGCCGGCAATGTCGCCAATTATTGCACCAATCATAGTCACCTCCTCCCGTATGAGCTATGGAAATCTGTTTGCAGAATATGGCTGTGGGACGTAGGAAAAAGACAAAAGGGGGACCCGCCCCAAAGGCATAGCACACCGTAGAAAAAATGTACGGCGGGGGATTCCGTTTGTCTTTTTCCGTAACTGGGACCCGCAGACATATTCTGCAAACAGATTATTCAAACAAGTTACAACACAAATATTATATCATAGGTTTGCGATTTTTATGGAAGAAAAAATTAAATTTTGCAGAGGTGTAAGGCTTCCGCTAAAGGACTCAATGCTGGCGCTAAGAAGCTCCGAAGGCGTAGTCTTGGAAAAATCAAGTTCCCAGCCCAAATTCCTTGCCAAAAAGGTTATAAAAAGCCTTTGTGTCCTGCCGTTGCCTTCCCTAAAGGGGTGAATTGCGTTTATCTCGCTAAGATAGTAGGCAAGCCTTTCCGCAGTATCACTCTTGGTAACGCAGTTTTTAAGATAATTTTCCGCTTTTAGCCTGCCAAAAAGCTCTTCCGCCTGGTCGGAAATATAAATCGCATTGCAGAACATATCCTCCTTGGAAATATTCACAATACGGTTCTTGCCCGCCCACTCGTAGATGTCGCTAAAAAGAAAGTAATGGATTTTTTTAAGGTGGTTAAAGTCAAAGCTGCCCTTAATCCCAGACTGAAGCGCCTGGGCATACCTAAGCGAAGTTATCTTGCGCTCGGCCTCCTCAAGCTCCTGGGCATTGGTAATATTCAGCTTGTTTTTTAGAACAGAAGTTCCGGGATAGCAGTAATAGTCGTCTACAGTATACTCGTATCCGTCTTTAAGCATACGCCCGAACTGGTTTTGAATACTGTTTTACAATGTCTGCAACCGTGTCCGAAAAGTCTTTTTTACCTTCAAGGCATTTTTTAATAGAAAGACGCTCGTCATCAGTCATCACAAGCCCTTCCATCCTCAAAGAAATGTCCGTGTTCTTAACAATCGTTTCAACGTTCATATCCTTATCATACCACAAAATCAAGCACTTTTCAACCAAAAAGCCCCCTTCCCGCCACCTTTTTTTGGACGGTACTTTTTCTGGCTCTACCATTCTTTCCTTGACTATAATCGACCAACATGCCAGCTCGTCACCGCCCTTCCACCCTTCGCTAACGCTCATTGCCGCTTTGCGGCAACTCCGGGGTTCCACGGCGGCGTAGGTTCATTCAACCAGTCCCTATGCAAGACAACAGGAAATCATGTTTGGGCGCAACGGGAAGCGAAATATGGATGAAAATCCATCTGCGAGGTGCGAACGAAGTGAGTCAGATTCCTATTACCTCGCACTGGGTTGTAAGGCAACCCGCAGGATTCTTCAGCCAGATTTCGCTGGTAGTGGAGCCCAAACATGATTTCCCTGATCTCCTATCCACACGTCTTGAATTTAAATCCCCTTTGCGACATAATTTAACAAAAGACAAACTTGGAGGAAAAAATGGTATCTTTAATAGTAGGAATTTTAATGATTGCATTCTGCGTATTTGCATGCCTTCCAGCCGGAATGGGACTTGCCTGGAGCGCAGAAGTAATAGCATTCCTTAAGGGAGCATCCCCCGTTTTTGCCGCATTCATAGGCCTTATAGCAGTATTAATCGGACTTGCGGACATAAAAGACAAAAAGGAAGCAAAAAAAGAAGAGCTTGCCGCCGAAAAAGCCGAAAAACAGCAGAAAATCAACGCTGAAAAATAAACAAAAAAATACGGACTTGACCAGTACAAAGCTGCAAAAGTCCGTCCTTCCCCAAGGGAATCAAAGCCGCACTATTTCCCTCTTTTTCAATCCAAATCTATTGACTAAGGCTCGCCCTTTATGCTATTGTATATTACCCCGTATACTAAATGAACAACCGCTATTGTTCATTTCTATTCTAAGGAATGATGCAAACCCTTTGAATACAAAGTTTTACTTGGTAGGTTTTATAAATGAGAACTATTTTTGCTAAAAAAGGCGAAACAAAGAACGACTGGTACATCATTGATGCATCAGGAAAGACTCTTGGTCGTGTTGCCGCTAAGGCAGCAAGTGTACTCCGTGGAAAGAACAAGCCCACATTTACACCAAACACAATTTGTGGCGACTTCGTTGTCATCATCAATGCCGACAAGATTCAGGTAACTGGCAACAAGGAAAAGGACAAGCTTTACCGCCATTACACAGGTTATGTTGGTGGACTCAAGTCTGAATCCTTCGGTTCACTTCTTGCTCGCCGTCCGGAAGAGCCCCTCAGAAGAACAATCTGGGGTATGATTCCTCACAACCGTCTTGGACGCCAGATTATTGGCAACTTGAAGATTTATGCTGGTCCAAACCACCCGCATACAGCTCAGAATCCAAAACCGCTGGAAGTGTAATTAGGAGTCAATTATGGCAGGAATCAGAAATATAGCAATCGGTACAGGAAGAAGAAAGACTGCTGTGGCTCGCGTTTTTTTGCGTGAAGGCAGCGGAAAAATTGTTGTAAACGGCAAAGAGCTCAAAGAATACTTTGCAACAGAAGCTCAGGTGCGCATGGTTCGCCAGCCGCTCCTGGTAACAAGCAACGACAACAAGTTTGACATTCTTATCAATGTTTACGGTGGCGGACTTAACGGCCAGGCTGGTGCATGCCTCCATGGTCTTTCCCGCGCACTCACACAGGTAGATCCAAACAGCCGCTCTGCTCTTAAGGCTAACGGATATCTTACCCGTGACCCACGTATGGTTGAACGTAAGAAGTACGGTCAGCGTGGTGCACGTAGAAGATTCCAGTTCAGCAAGCGCTAAGTTTTATACTGTTTTGGTAATACTTGGAATAAAGCAGACTTTGAACGGAGTGTACGAAATTACGCCCGACTCAGGGTCTGCCTTTTTTTTACGCGACGAATACCTTACTTGTCTTTCCAAAGAAAGGCTTTTGCCTGTAAAAGGTGGCCTTGGCGGCGAAGATTCGCTTTTTGCGGATGAATCAAGCCTTAAGCCTGGAATGCAGGGGGTGTTCAACGAGGAAGAGACAGCAGACATCCTTTCTGCAGCACTTGTCTTTTCCGCTGAGCGTGCCGCCATGACGTATCTTGCCAGGGCTGAGCATTGCCGCTTTATGCTAAAGCAGAAGTTGTTGCGTAAAGGAATAGACAAAGATTCAATAGAAAAAAGTTTGGATTTTCTGCAAAGGACAGGCGCATTGGACGACGTGCGCTTTGCCGGAGCATGGCTCAGAAGCCGTTATATTGCCCATGCCGAAGGACGCCGCAAACTGGAAGGCGAACTTCTTAAGAGGGGCATTTCAAAAGAAGACGCAAAGACCGCATTGGACGAATTTTTTACCGACCACAGCGAAAGCGACCTTTGCAAAAGAGCATACAAAAAGTGTCTTAGGGTTCAGAAGGACCCTTCAAAAATTTATTCTTCTTTGCAGCGGCTTGGCTTTTCAAGTCAGCAGATAAAAAAAGTTCTGGGTTCTTGCTAAAAGAGGGTCTTTTTTTTCTAAAAAATATTTTTTATAAAAAATTACTAAAACCTTTATTTTTTAATATTTTTGTGTTATAGTAATGTAAAGGCAGAAAAAATGGCAAAGACTGTAAAAATGAGAGATAAGCCTATTGTTTTCTCCGCTTTGGAAGTTGCAAATATTTGCGGGGTTGTAAATCAGACGGCTATAAACTGGATTCACAACAATTATTTAAAAGCTTTCAAGACTCCCGGCGGACAGTTCCGCGTATATCCAGAAGACCTGGTGGAATTCATGGAAAAGCGTAACATGCGCATTCCTTCCGACCTTCTGGACTGCTGCAACAAAAAGTCCGTTGTAACTCCAAAGACAGTGCTTGTTGTTGATGACGACAGGGCACTTAACGACGTCGTTGCCAAATTTCTTAAAACCCAGGACGAATCCATTCAGATTATACAGGCATTTGACGGTTTTGAAGCCGGTTCACAGATGGTAGCAAAGCAGCCAAAATGCATTATCCTGGACCTGGACCTGCCCGGTATTGACGGAAAAAAGCTCTGCCGCCACATAAAGGAAAGCGAAGCCTTTGGAAAACCGTCCATAATCGTTGTTACCGCAATGGATGACCCGGAAACAGAAAAGGAATGTATGGAACTTGGAGTCCTTAAATTCTTTAGAAAGCCGCTAAACCTGCCGGAACTTTCCGCATCAATCTCTTCCCTGGACGACTAGCGCAGCACCACAACACGTCATTCTCGATCTTGCGAAAAATTGTCATTCCAGGGCGTACAGCAACATGTCATTCTCGGGCTTGACCCGGGAATCTGCAAACAGCCATCCGCTTTCCCTGCCTGCTAGGACTTCTACTCACTCCCCCTTAGCTTTTCTTCTACAGAATCCTCAAGACTTAGCTCATCAATTACTTTTTCTGCTTCTTTTTTCTTTGGCAAAGAATGATAAAAACTATTTATAAAGAAAACTAGCATGGATAAAGAAATAATCAGCATTATAAAATTTTCTATTATTTCAGCTTTTATGCGAGCCTTTACCTGATAAAATCCAAAATTGTTTTTACATATAATTACAGTCTTTCCTTCTGCATAATCGTTTTTAATAAAATTCCCTAGTCCGCTAAGAATTGACCATGAAAAAGTAACTTCATTTATTTTCTTTTCATTTTCTTCTTCATATTCAAAGACTATTGAACAATTACGACCATTACGGCTTCCTTTAATTTTTACTTCTGTAATTTCTGCCGCAAATTCTTGCGGTTTTATAAGCAAAGAAATGTTTGAAAATGCTTTATAGGCACATATTGTCGAAGCCAATAATAGGAAACAAATAATTAAAATATCTGCCAAGAAAGTAAATATCTTTTTCATTTTTCTTTTATTCTCCGCAAAAGCACACCCACCAACCTACGCCGCCGTGGAACCTCTTTAGTTGCCGGTGGTAAAGCCTTGGCAAAGATTTTGAGAGCCTTAAAAAGGGGCTTGTCTTAGGTTAGAGGGTATTTTATTGAACGACCACCGGCAATGGAGCCGAAGGCGGAAAGGTGGAAGGGCGGTGACGCAGAGGCCTGTTCGGTCGAGTTAGCCAAAAAGCAAACTGGTAGAACAAGTAAAATTACCGTCCAAAAAAAGAAGGAAACAAGCCTTAACTGCGCCAGAGAAATTTTAGTTGCTAAGCATTCCGTCGTAAAAGTAAGCCGGATAGGGCACAGACTGGGTAAGTGCGCTTTCTGTCTGAGGGGGAAGTCCCAGCGAAGAGAAAATGCTTGGTCCCTTAAGAGAAGCCGCCATACCGGTAAGATAGCTGTAGAAAGAAGGCTCTTCTTCATATTCAAAGTCTTCTACAGAATATACCTCGCCTGCAAATTCCGTTTTACCCATGTATTCAACAAGCTCGTCAAAGGAACCGATTGCGTCTATAAGGAAGTTTTCCTTTGCCTGCTTTGCCGTATAGATTCGTCCGTCCGCAAGACTCCTTACAGAAGAAACCGGCATTCCGCGCGCCTTGGAAACAATCTGCACAAACTGGTCGTAGCATTCATCCGCAATAGACTGCATAATCCGCCTCTGTTCGTCCGTAACAGGTTCGTTAAAGCTGCCCATGTTCTTGTTTTTGCCCGCGTGGATAGTTTCTGACTTAATTCCCATCTTTTCCAAAAGTCCCGTTGCGTCCACAAACTGCCCCGCAAGAACACCAATGCTGCCGGTAAGAGTGTTGCGGTTTGCCATGATGTACTTTGCACCGCAAGAGATATAGTAACCACCGCTTGCCGCAAGAGGTCCCATGTATGCGTAAACAGGCTTTCCGCTTGCAGAATAGTCCAAGAGCGCAAGATACACTTCGTCTGCCTGGTAAACTCCGCCGCCTGGAGAATTAATAAAGAGGGCAATGCCTTTGTTGTCCGCATCTTCTTTAAGTTCGCTTATTGTGTCAAGAATCCACTGCTGGTTGTAGGTTTTGTTTTCGTCTTCTATTACTCCGCTAACAACAAGCCTTGCAACGTAGCCCACACCCTTTTCGTGAACCCACTTGTCCTTCTGCTTCTTGTTGAACATGCTAAAGAAATCATCCTTCTTTACGGAAGAAGAAGAAATTACGTGCGGCTGGCCACCTTCATTCTTTTTACCCGCAAGCTGCAAAAGTCCTCCTATTATAGAAAGAACTATTACCGCTACAAAAACTTTTTTTCCACTTTTATTGCTATCCATAACCTTTTTGCTTTCCATGCTTTTATAATATACAGAAGAGCTTGAATCTTCTGAAACTTTATATTCTACAGAATCTGTATTTTTGCCCGAAGCATTGCTGTCTTCAAAGGCTTTATTTTCTTCTGAATTGCTGTTTTCTTCTATAAAACCGTTGTCAGTAACGCCATTGTCATTTGTGTTTTCATTATCTTCCATGAAAAAACTCCTATTTTACATCCACTATTTTAAATCATCCGGAACAATAGCACCGGAAGTTATCGCTTTTTGCATCAGAGAGCGGTAGGCAAAGGCAAAAGAAGCCTGCTTGTATGGACGAATCCAAAGCTGCAAAACAAATGCCGTAAAGAAAGAAAGCAAGTCCCAGCCAATAAAGGAAAGGTAAAGCCAGAACAAATCCGCCTTGTGGCCTTTAGTTATTTCCTTGCTAACCGCCAGCGCCTGCCTTATTCCAATCTGGGG
>JAGACC010000355.1 GCA_017614295.1 Treponema sp. | reverse complement strand
TTTTGCTGCTATAGTATTTATTGTTGTTGCAATTAAGGAGCTTAGGAATTTTTTGGATTCTGCGAAAGGAGAATAGGGGGGTAAAAGATGGTTAGAAAAAGTGTTTTTGTTTGCAGGGTTTTCCAGGAGCATGGATGCTTTTGAGAAAAAGGCCTTTTCCAAGTCTTCTGGCTATTATTACGAAGTGGAAGAAGGGGAAAGCTCGTACTTTTTTTGAAGCGGTATTATAATTAGTAATTAAAAAAAGGCATTTCGTTTAAGACCGGTTAGGGATTGTAGGGGCGGCGGAGCCGTTCCGAAGGAATGGAGCCGAAAGGCGGAACCCCGGAAAGCCCGACCTGCCTTTAGGCAGGGAACCGCCAGAAAATAGAGAGTAATCTTAGGCTTGACAAAGGGCTGTAAAAAATATATTGTGTTGTATGAAAGGCGATGTGAGTAATAATTCTAAACGTCCGCATTTGGTGGCAGGGAATTGTTAATCATACCGCCTTTTTTATTAGACTGAACCGTATGGGGGAAAATATGGCAACAAACGTTCCAGAACTTTTTGGAAGCATGGTATTCAATCAGAAGGCAATGCAGGCCCGCCTGTCTAAGGAAACTTTTAAGGCGCTAAAGAAGACGCTGGATAACGGGGAGCCTCTTCAGCTGGATGTTGCAAACCAGGTTGCACACGCAATGAAGGAATGGGCTATAGAAAAAGGAGCAACACACTTTACCCATTGGTTCCAGCCGCTTACAGGTATAACTGCGGAAAAGCACGATTCTTTTATTACTCCGCAGGATGACGGAACTGTTATCATGACTTTTAGCGGAAAGGAGCTTGTTAAGGGAGAACCGGACGCTTCTTCTTTTCCTTCTGGAGGACGCCGCGCAACTTTTGAAGCCCGCGGTTACACGGTTTGGGACCCGACAGCCTATCCTTTTATTAAGGAACACACCCTCTGCATTCCAACGGCATTCTGTTCTTATACGGGAGAAGCCTTGGACAAAAAGACTCCTTTGCTGCGTTCAATGGAAGCACTTAACAAGCAGACACTCCGCATTCTCCGCCTCTTTGGAAACAAGAGCGTAAAGCATATTGTAACTACGGTTGGCGCAGAGCAGGAATATTTTCTTGTGAACGAAAAGCTTTACGAGCAGCGAAAGGACCTCCGCATGACGGGACGCACACTCTTTGGTTCAAAACCGCCAAAGGGTCAGGAGATGGACGACCAGTATTTTGCAGCCCTTAAGCCTATTATTGTAAAGTATATGGAAGACCTGAACGATACCCTGTGGAAGTACGGAATTCTTAGCAAGACAGAGCACAATGAAGCTGCCCCTGCCCAGCACGAGATGGCTCCGATTTTTACTACTACAAACCTTTCTACAGACCAGAACCAGCTTACCATGGAGGTGATGAAAAAAGTTGCCCGCCGCCACGGTCTTGTATGCCTTTTGCACGAAAAGCCATTTGAAGGTGTGAACGGTAGCGGAAAGCACAACAACTGGTCCATAAGCACCAATGAGGGAGAAAACCTTCTTGAACCGGGTGCTACTCCGGAAAAGAATGCCCAGTTCCTTTTGTTCCTTACGGCAATCATTAAGGCTGTGGACGACAACCAGGATTTGCTCCGTATTAGCGTTGCATCTGCCGGTAACGACCACCGTCTTGGAGCGCATGAGGCACCGCCTGCAATAATAAGCGTTTATCTTGGCGATGAGCTTTATGCTGTTCTTGAATCCATTAAAGACGGCACTCCTTACGACAACAAGGCAAACCTTAAGATGACCATTGGCGTTGACGTTCTTCCGCAGATTCCAAAGGATTCTACTGACCGCAACAGAACAAGCCCCTTTGCCTTTACCGGAAACAAGTTTGAATTCCGCTCCGTGGGTTCAAGCCTTAGCATTGCGGGACCAAACACAACTCTGGACAGTATTGTTGCATATACACTTGGACAGTTTGCAGATGAACTTGAAAAAGCGGACGACTTTAACAGTGCATTGCAGGCCCTTATCAGGAGGGAAATTACTGCCCACTGGAGAATCCTCTTTAACGGAAACGGCTACGATGCAAGCTGGGTAAAAGAGGCGGAAAAGCGCGGACTTCTTAACCTTAGAACCCTTCCCGATGCTGTTGCCCACTATCTTGACCAGAAGAACATTGAGCTCTTTACTAAACTTGGCGTTTACACGGAAGTTGAGATGAAGAGCCACTATGACATAAAGCTGGAAAAATACTGCAAGGTCTTGAACATAGAAGTAGAGACTATGCTTGAGATGATAAACAAAGACATATTGCCTTCTGCATTCAGGTACATAAACGATGTTAGCAGGGCGGCTATAAACCTTAAGTCTGTTGTTCCGGGTGCAAGGGCCTTTGCTCAGGAAAAACTTCTGGAAAAACTGGATGCTCTTGTTAATGAACTTTCGGAAAAGGAAGCGGACTTGAGCAGCTGTCATGCCAGGGCTAAGCAGAATGAGGATTTTATGGCACAGGCCAGAGCCTACGCGGACGAAGTTATTCCTGCCATGGCAAAAGCGCGTGCGGTAGCGGACGAGATAGAGCCACTTCTTGCAGAGGAATGTAAGCCTTATCCTAGCTACGAAGACCTGCTCTTTAGGATTTAAGATTCGATTTTTAAAATATGCTTGTTTACAAAAGTTCCTACCAGCTGAATTGCGGGGCCAAGTAAAAGTCCAACTGCAATTGAGCCTGGCAGGGCTGTTTTTATTGGAACTCCAAAGATAATGCCGACCGTTGCTCCAATTGCAACTATTGTCATGTCGTAAATGATTCTTGATGCAAAGTGGGGCATGTGCTTTTCCGTAGCTTCAGAGAAAATTCTTGCAAGGGCATCATAAGGGGAAAGTCCAAGCTGGGCATTCATGTAGAAGGCTGCGCTTATTACGAAGAGCAAAAGGGCAAGCACAAAAATTGTAAGCTTTATCGCAAGGTATTCGTTTGTGGAAAAGATTGCGGCAGGAATTGTTCTGTCCCAAAGCCAGCAGAAAAAGTCTGCGGTATAACCGATTAGCACCCAGTTAAAAAATGTGCCAAGACCTATTAGCTTGCAGTTAATAAGTAGAACTATTACAAAGCAGACTGTGTTGTAAAGAAGCTGCCAATTGCCAAAGGTCCACCCAAGTGCCAGTGAAATGGTTTTGTTGTGGAAAGAGGCCGGGTCTGTTCCCCAGTTTATCTTAATCAGGAAGGATAGGAAAAATCCCATAAAAAGAATTCCAAAAAACATGCAGCAGAATTTCTTTGCAAACTGTGGCTGGAATATCATTTTTTTTAAGCTGAATTCTTTGAGGCTGTTCTTCATGGAAAGAGATTATAGCGGGAAGCAAAATAAAATTCTATATTGAGGAAGAAAATATTATTTGCTAGAATAAGGGCATAAAAAAAGTGGCGGTGAACGATGAGCGGTGAAAATAAGTCTGCGCTGAAATTTTTAATCTACGGCACAAATGTAGAAAGCCAGATACTTGCCTGCAAACTTTCCGAGCAGGGCATAGCCGTAACAATTTGCGAGAGCGGAAAAAAAGCCAAGTGGATAAGCGACTGCGGTATTACGCTGATTAATGCAAACTCTGGTTGGACTGAGACGGCTTATGTGGAAGTTCTTGATGATGCTGGCGACTTGGACCAATACGATTTTGTTGTGGTTGCGGTTGAAAGGCTTCGGGTTGATTCCCTGCTTTCTGATTTGGTTTCTGTGCAGAACACCAACATTGTTTTTATGATAAATACTGCCATGGGCTTTTACGATGTGGAAAAACTGCTTGGCATTGACCGCATGATGTTTTGCTCTATTTCTGCAGGTGGCTACGAAACTGATGAGGGGATAAACTACCTGATGGGAAATTACGCCCAGAAAATGTTCCGTCCCACTGTTGCCGGTGAGTTTTCCGACAAGAAGACTGAGCGTGTAAAAAGGCTTTTGGAGCTTTTGCGTGGCTGCGGTTTTGATGCTACTTTTGCCCGCAATGCTGATGCCTGGCTAAAGACCCATGCCGTTATTTCTACTTCTGCCGCTAATGCCTTGTTTTGCTGTAACGGGGACAATTATGAGCTTTCTGCAAATCAAGACCTTATTGCCTGTATGATTGATTCCGTAAGGGAAGGTTTTGCGGTTTTAAAAAAATACGGCATTCAACCGGAGCCTGCCTTTATGACGTGGACCAAGCTTCCGCGTGCCGTATTAAAAAAGATTTGCTCTGTTTTCCTGAACACACAGTGCGCTGAATACACCCTTGCCCGCCATTATTCCGGCTGCCTTAGGGAAATGTATCTTTTGCAGTGCGAGTTTGATGCATTCATCGACTACAGCAAATCCTCTTGCCCAAGCATTTCCCGCTTAAGGAAAGGCTTGTTTGAATATTTGCAAGAGGAAAAGTCTGCAAAGGTTTTAATTCGCTAGAATTTAATTCACTAGAATTTTACCCTGTCCTTCATGTCTGGTCCAACCATAAGCCACCACTGGCTTGGTTCGTCTACCCAGTATTTCTTGAAGACCCTCATAACATCTTCTTCCGAAACATTCATAACCTGGGCGTCTGTTTCGCGGTCGTGGAAAATGTCGTCGTAGGTGAGAAGGTTTGTAACGATTGTAGAAGCAATGTTTCCGGTGGTTGCGGAAGAACCGTATGTTGAGTTTATGTATTTGTTCTTGTAGCTCTGGAGCCTGTCGCTTACTTTGCTAAAGATATAGTTTCCGTCTTCATCCAGGGATTCTATTAGCTGGCCCTTTAGCATATAGTTCCTTGCTTCGTCCATTGCGGAGACAAAGCCTTCCGGGTTTGAAAGCTTGAACAGGTATTCCTCTCCAATAGGTGCAAATCCGCTTCCGCAGTAGCTTCCTGGAGTGTAGCAGACACCGTGATGTTCGCGCACTACATTGAACATTACCGTTGAATACATGGAAGCCGCCAAAAGTGCAGCCGGGTAGTCTGGGCTTATAATTGAAGGCGTTGCAAAGAAGCGTGAGACGTATCCTGTTCCTGCCGCGCTTGGGTGGGTTAGGATTACAGGTTCGCCGCTTATGGAAACAGGGTCTATTTTTGGCGTCTTGTAAACTTTGCCGCCTGTGGTCTTTATCTGCCCAAGAGTTTTGTTAAGCTCGGAGACCAGCTTGTTTGCATTTACGTTTCCTACTGCAACGACAAAAATGTTTTCCGGTGCCATTAGCTTTTTGTGGAGAGCCTTCATGTTCTGGATTGTTATGTTTTCAAAAGACTCTGGCCTTACGTTTACCTTTGTTTCGTAGGGGTGTCCCTTGTAGAAGACTTTGCTTGCCTCGTAGCCCAAGATTGACTCCGGGGAATTTAGCATGGACTGAATCTTCTGCCTTAGCGAAGTGGTTAAATTCTGGTAGACCAATTCTTCGTATGAGGGGTGGAGGAAGCCGTCCGTTAAGTAGGGGAGCGCCTTAAAAAGATATTCGTCTATTGCGGTAAGGGTTATCATGCTGCCCAAGCGTGTGCTTGATGAATGAATTGATGAATCCGTTTCAAATTCCAGCGTGTTGTGGGCGGCGTAGTCGTAGTCCTTTGAAGAGGAAGCCATCATGGTAAAGAGTGCGTCTTCCAAACCGGATGTCTCTGGTGCAAGGCGGGCAATTCCTCCTCGTACTGCAATCGTAACGGAATTGATTTGTGTTGAATCCTGCTTCTTAAAGTAAACGGGTATTCCGTTCTTGAGTGTGAGTTCCTTTACTTCAAGTTCATCCTGGATCTTGTAGTTGGCGTTCTGCTTGCCTGTTGGCTTGTAGATTTGTGTGTCTGCCTTGAAGTTTTCTTTTGCGTCTTTTTCTTCTGCGGCGATTAGAGCTTTGTCCGGATTGTATTTTGGATTGTTCCACCAGAATGCGTTCTGGGAAGTTACCGTTTCAAAACCTGCAGCGGCAAATTCTTCCTTTGACTTTTCGTATATTTCCGGGTTAACAAGAATTGTTACGATGGGGTTCTTGCCCTGAATGTATTTTTGGATTACAGCTTCCACGTCCTGTTTTTTTGTGAAGGCGACTTTTTTGTTGTAGCGTTTGTAGTAGTCGGAATCCGTAACTGTCCACCAGAAGCGTATCTGCTGAAGGAGTCCGGTTGCCGTCTGTCCTGCCCAGATGTCGTTGTTTTCCAGAGACTTTTCTATGCTTAGCTTTTTAGTGTTTGTAAAAAGAGATTCGTCGTTCAGGAATGCCGGTATTGCTTTTTCTAGGATTTGGTCCATGAAAATTTTTGCGCGTGCTGGAAGTTCCTTTTCTGGCTGAAGGACAGTTGAGGAGAAGGAGATTAGGCTGTCTGCGCGGGATGTTCCGTAGCTTGAGGAAATGTACTGCGGGTCCGGGATGCAAAGTTCCTGGTTTTCTGCAATTGTCTTTTTGAATATTCCGTCCGGGTCGTCGAGTAGGTTAAGTATGTAATCGAGTGCGAATGTGTCTTCCCTTGAATAGTCTGCGTCTGCTCCGCGGAAGTTTATTTCTATTTCTGCGATTTGCGGAGAGATTCTGTCACTTGGCATGACGGCATATTTTGTGCTTGTGAAAGGAGTCATGCTCTGCTGCTTTCCTATTGTTGGGGCTTCGTTTCCGTTGTTGCTCCATGAACCCCAGATTGTTTCTATTAGCTTTAGGGCTTCCTTTTCGTCTATGTCTCCGCCAACAAAGAGTGCTGCGTTCTTGGGGATATAGTATTTGTTCTGCAAGGCTCGGAGCTGCAAAACAGTTGCGTCTTTTACAACGTCTGCGGATCCGCTTGGGGAAAGGCGGTAGGGTTCATCCGGGAAGAGGTTACTGATAAGGTAGTTGCTGAATATTGTTCCGGGTTCGGCAAGTCCACCCTGAATTTCTGAAAGGACTACTTTCTTTTCTTTTTCCAGTTCATCTTCCTTCATGAGGGGGCTTCTTATTGCTGCGTTCCAGAATGCAAGTCCTGTTTCCAGCTGGTCTGAAGGAACTGTAATAAAATAGTTTACGCAGTTAAGGCCGGTTGTTCCGTTCCAGTTTGTGCAGCCCATGTCGCTTAGTGCCCTTTGGACTGAAGCTGCATCCGGGTAGAGGGAATTTCCCTTGAACATCATGTGTTCGTAAAGGTGGAAGAGTCCTGCGTTTTCCTTTGTCTGGGTAACGCCGCCTGCCTTTACCGCTATTTCTATGTAGACAAGCGGAACTGCATGATTTTCTGCCGTAAAAACCGTAAGGCCGTTGCTGAGCTTGTGCTCGCTAAAATTCTGCGCTTTCTTGCAGGAAACAAGTGCTGCTTCCGTTACAAGTGCTGCAATAATGGCAAAAATTTTTAACTTTGCATTTTTGATTTTCATCATAAACTCCATATAAAAAATAAAGCCGCAGCGGAAAAACACTGCGGCTTTAGTGTAGCACAAAATGCCTATTTTATAAAATAGACATAGTTTTCTTTGCGGGGCTGAGGCTTGGGCAGGGCCTTTTGAACCGTAACAAGAGGGTAACCTATTGCCAAGTGGCCAATTCCCTCGTAGTCTCCGGTAATGCCCCATGCCTTTAGCATAGCCTTGCCTTCTTCCGTCTGGAATTCCTCACGTGCCCTGTGGATCCAGCATGAACCGATTCCTAGGCTGGAAGCTTCTGCCATCATGTTGCCCATAACAAGTGCACCGTCGTAAATGTGGGTTGGTACATTTTTATCTGCAAGCACGATAAGTATTTCTGGCGCTCCGTAAAACGGATCAACTTCCGGCCCCTGTCCTAGAACCGCCGCATTCATGGCGGAGATTTTATCGCGTACGGCTTTGTTTGTAATTGCAATGATTATTGCAGACTGCAAATTTTTTCCGCTCGCAGCATATTCTCCTGCCGTGATTATTTTTTCAAGTTCTTCATCCTTGATAAGTGAGGACTTGTATTTTCGGCAGCTTCTCCGCTTTAACAATTCCTGCAAAATATCAGCCATAATTCCTCCCGTTTCATTCTCCCCGGGAATCCCACCTCTGTAAGTATCGGAATTATTTTTTTGTGAGTTTATAGGAATTTGGACTCTGCTTTTAAGGCTTTGTTAAGATTGCCACCACCAGTCGTTGCAAAGGGTTACGGGCTGTGGAAGCTTTTGATGGCTTATTGAATACTCGTAATTTTCTTTGTTCTTGCACTGCGTCTCTGCTGAATCATTCTTGGAGCTTTCCTTTCCGCTTTTTACAAAGGGGTGTTCCAGGCTGCTTCCGGTGTTTGATTCAAGCTCTAATGCAAAGTGGGTTAGACTCTGCTCTTCTTTTGTTGCATTGTCTTCTTCTGAATTGCATTCTGTTTTGTTTCCGTCTATGTCGCAGGGGTAGGCATTGGTTGCTTTTCTTACTGCGCTTTTGTCTCCGTCCCTTACCGTAACAGTAAAGCTTTGCGGATTAAAGTCTTCCTTGGTGAAAGAAGAAAGGGATGGGCCTGCGTTTACAATTACCTTGTCCGCAACTGCATTTTCGTCTTCCCCGTGAATGACAAGGGTATAGGAATAGGGCTTTTCTGAAAATTCCTTGATTGTGTCTTGGATTATCTTTCTGCGCCATTTGAATGCTATAAGAATCAGAATGAACAAGAGTGCCATTACGGCAATTCCGTAGCTTGTTTCCATAAAAATCTCCTTTTAAAAAATCTTTTGCCGCGACTTTTTTATTAGTGAGCGGATGCGTTTTGCGTTTAGCCTTTTTTCTTTTGAGGCTTTGCTTGGTTTTGTCTTCTTGCGCTTGGGCTGAATGTAGGCTGCGTTTTCTATCCAGTTTACCAGGCGGTTGACTGCGATTTTTCTGTTTAAGTCTTGGAGCCTCTCTTCGTCGCAGTTTACGCACAGTTTGTTTTCTGAATTTATTTTTGCGCGGAGCTTTTGTGCAACAATGGCTCTTTCCCCTTCTGTAAGCCCCCGTATGGAGGAAAGGGGTATCATTCCGTGTGCCTTTGTGTTTACCTTGTTTACGTTCTGACCGCCCTTGCCGCCGCTTCTTGCAAAGGTGAAGACCGTGTTTTCTTCTATTGACCTTCGGAGTTCTTCTTTTTCCATGCTGGCTTTAGTCTAGGGAATATACGTGGTCGTACTGGTAGTTGATAAGGTAGACGCGGTTCTTTTCGTCCAGGCTGATTTCTAGGTAATGCTTCTGCCTGCTTTTTTCCATGTAGATAAAGCCTTTGGTGAATGACTGGAGCTTGTAGGCAAGTTCAAAATCCGGTTTGAGCTTCTTTTCTATAACAGAATAGTCGTCGCCTATCTTTAGGGAATGAAAGCAGTAGCCGCTATTCCATTCGCCAAGGGTTATGTTTTCTACGTTGCCGTCTCTGTATGTGTAGGTCTTGCCTTCTTCGTTCTTGATGTAGTTCCTTAGCTCTGCGCGGTGTTGCCACAGGTCCAGCCGTGTTTCTTTTTCTTTGGCGGGAGGAGTGCTTGGCTTTTTGGGAGACGGGGTAGTTGTCTTGCAGGCAAAAAAGAGTCCTATTGTTAGCGCTGTGCAGACGGATATAACCGCTTTTGAAAGTATGTGCTTCATGCCTTTTATTCTAGCAAGTGAAGGGGTTTTATTCAACAGAGCAGCTTCTTGCGAGCAGGTTGGCAGCATTTGCACAAAGAATGTCCCCCTGTTTATGCAAGGCTTTCCCCTCCTTTGGATTTAGAAGGTAAGGACTGCCTCAAATGAAGTGTCGCTTTCCGTTTTTCCAACTACGGTGTAGGAATTGCTTTCCTTGTTGAATGAACCGTAAATTTTTAGGGTTTCGCCAGGTATTGCTT
>JAGACC010000354.1 GCA_017614295.1 Treponema sp. | reverse complement strand
GCTACCGCAACCCGCTTGCGCGGGCCCTTCCAATCGGGCGTATGTTGGTTGGGAAAACCCCAACCAACAAAAAAAACCTGCTAGTTTATGTATTGTAAATCTAAGATGTTAAATACGCATACAAAAGGAAGAGTAGAAATGCTCCAATAGATAAAAAAATATTTTACAAATAAAGCCTAGCCCCGATTGGAAGGGCGGCGAAGCCGTTGCCGTTAGGCAATGAAGCGGGAAAGGGACCTGCGGAACCCTGGAAAGCGGGAAAAAATACCCTCCTTGGTATTTTTTCCCGCAAGTTTTCTTCCGAAAACTTGCCGGTTCTGTTTGCTAAAAAATAACGCGCCCTCCATGGCGCTGCTTGTTTGCGTTCGGGAAAAAATGCCAAGGAGGGGCTGGACGGACACGGAGTGCCGGACACAGTAGATGAAAGAGGTGCGCTCCAAAAAGAAATGAAAAGAAAAAACTTTACACTTGCAAAATTTGGTATTATGCTTGAATTATATAGAAGATTTTATTTAACCTTAAAAACCAGGATGCAAAGATGAAAAGTCTAAAGAACTACGACCCAACCGCAATAATCACTCCCTACAAGGGGAAGCTTTATTCAGGTGAATGGCCAACTCTGCCAGAGCTTTTTAAGATAAGCGTTGACCGCGTGCCAAATAATGCCTGTTTTACGGATTTTGAAGGTCCAGGTGGAGCAAGGAACGCCCTTACCTACACCCAGGTTTTGCAGAAGATTCAGGGATTGGCAGACTGGCTTGCCGTTAACGGTGTAAAGAGAGGAGACCGGGTTGCCGTTACCGGAAAAAATTCTCCCGAATGGGCTGTGGTTTACTTTGCAGCCCTTTTTGCCGGCGCTACGATTTGCCCCCTTGATTTTGCCCTTCACAACGAGGAGCAGGAAAATCTTTTGGCTACCGCAAAGCCAAAATTTCTTTTTGTTGACGAGGAAAAGTACGAATATTACGCAAATAAGGAGAATGATTTTAAGGTTTATTCGCTAAGCCCCAAGTTCAAGGACAAGTACGCCTACAATCTTACTACGGACGAAAAGCCGGAGATTGAAATGCCAGAGCTTGAGGACACCGCCGCCATTCTTTTTACAAGCGGAACAACCGGTAAGCCCAAGGGAGTAATGCTTAGCCACAAAAATCTTGTTAGCGATTCATTTATTGCCCAGCGCAACATGATTATTACAAAAGACGATGTTTTCTATGCGCTTCTTCCGGTTCACCACGCTTACACAATGCTTGCAGTCTTAATAGAAACAATTTCCGTTGGTGCAGAATGTGTCTTTGGAAAGAGCATGGCTGTTTCGCGGCTTATGAAGGAACTCAAGGAAGGCCACATAACAATGCTTTTGGGTGTGCCCCTTCTCTTTAACAAACTTGCCGCAGGAATCATCAAGGGTATAAAGGAAAAGGGTGCCATTGTCTACGGACTGATGACTTTCTTGATGAACCTTTCCTACCTTATAAGAAAGGTCTTTGGCGTTAACCCGGGCAAGAAAATGTTCAAGAGCGTGCTTAAAAAGGCAAACATCTATTCGCTTCGCATTGCAATATGCGGTGGCGGTCCCCTTGCAAAGAGCGTATTTAAGTTCTTTAATTCCATGGGCATAAACTTTGTGCAGGGCTACGGACTTACGGAAACTTCCCCAATCCTTACGCTAAACCCAATCGAACACTTTAAGATTCAGAGCGTTGGTTCTTATTTTGTGGGCCACATGGAGATGAAGATTCTTAACCCCAACAAGGACGGTGTTGGAGAAATTGCTGTTAAGGGTCCAATGGTCATGCAGGGCTACTACCAGATGCCGGAGGAAACCGCAAAGATGTTTACGGAAGACGGCTTCTTTAAAACCGGAGACCTTGGCTGGCTGGATAAAGAAAACTACCTTATGCTCTCAGGACGCGTAAAGAACATGATTGTTACCTCCGGTGGAAAGAACGTTTACCCGGAAGAAATAGAAGACATGTTCCAGCTGGAGACGGAGATTTCGCAGATTACGGTTCAGGGATATATTGCAGAAGGTTCGGGTGTTTCGGAAGAGCTCGAAGCACTTGTTTATCCCGACGACTCGCTTTTTTCTAGGCTTGGTGTTGCAAGGGAAGACAAGATGAGCGACAACGTTGTAAAGGCAGAGGTTCAGGAAATTATAAACAAGATAAACCGAAAGCTTTTGCCTTACCAGAGGATTACCCGGCTTACGATTCTGGAAAAACCTTTGGAAATGACGACCACGCTCAAGGTAAAGAGGAACTACAAAAAGTAGTATAAGAGGCAGGAAAATTTTCTTCTTAATTTGGACGGCATTTTTATTTTTACTGTGTCCGGCACTACGTGTCCGTCCAAACTCCTTGGTATTTTTACCCTAATACTCAAACAAAAAGCGCCATGGAGGGCGCGTCATTTTCTTAGCAAAGGAGCTGGTGAGTTTTCGTAAGAAAACTCACGGGTAAAAATGCCAAGGAGGGCGTTTTTACCCGCTTTTCAGGGTTCCGCTTTCGCTCCATTGCCGGGGTTCGACTACGCTCACCCAACGGCAACCGCCTGCGGCGGCCCTTACAACCGGGCGTAAGTTACAACGCAGTTCCTCGCTCAGCTTGTTGGACAAAAAGCTAAAAGACCAAAAATTCTTGCAGAAAACAAAAAAACAAATTATACTATAACTATACTTCACGGGGGAGAAATTTGTGCGCGGCCTTTTGCTCTCAATTCAATATGCAAGCATAGTCGGATTGTTTGTAGAGTCTTGGATTATTTTCCGCAGATTAAAACACGCTCCCCTTTCCTATCTTTTTCTAAGCTGCCTTGCAATCCTTGTAAACAATATTGGCTACCTTTTCCAATTGCTTTCCACAACGGAAGAAGCTTATGTTACAGCACTCAGGTTTTCCTACGCAGGACGCATATGGATTACGATTTTTCTTTTTATGTTTACGATTGAACTCTGCAAGGTAAAGTTTCCCAAGTTCATAAAAAATTTTTTTGTAATTACCCACATTTTAATTTACCTTTCCATCATCACGATTACAAAGCACAACCTCTACTACACCTGGACAAAATTTTCAACGGACAAACTTTTCCCCCGCATGCTTCACGGCAACGGAATTGTCCACCATGTTTTTATGGGGCTCCAGTTTTTTTACATTGCAATGGGCTTTACCTGGCTTTTTATGGCTTGGCGAAAGGCAAACAACCGCACAAGAAAAAAGCGGCTCATGGCAGTAATAATTTCTTTCTTTATTGAATTCATTTTCTTTATTATTCACCAGATAAAACTGATTGAACTTGCAAGGGTTTACGACATAACTGTTTTTGGCTACGTAATAGGCATTGTGGTTATGTTCGTGGCATTCTTTAGGTACGACCTTCTTGGCGCAAAGGAAATAGCCCGCGACTTTATCATAGACCATCTTTCGGAAGGAATAATCGCCGTAGACACAAACGACAACATTCAATACTGCAACAAAACCGCATTAGAAATATTCCCCGGCATAGAAAGCGACTCTGCAAACTTAATACAAAAAATCAAGGACGCGGTTCTGGACAAAGATGCCATCAGCATAAAAGACAGAATTTACAGCGCAGAAGAAAATGACCTTCTTAGGGACAAGAAAAATTTTGGAAAGCTCTACGTTTTGTTCGACACCACAGAACAATACAAGCACTTAAAAAAAGAAAAATACAATCTGCAAAGGGAACTCAGAATAGACCCAATGACAGGTCTTTACAACCGCAAGGGCATGGAATATTTTTCCGACATTCTTTACAAAGAAGCACTGCAAAAGGGCAAGTCTCTTTTTGTCTGCATCTGCGACATGGACGGCCTTAAATTCATAAACGACAACTTTGGCCACGAAGAAGGCGACAGAGCCATAAAAACTCTTTCCCAAATAATAACAGAAGCAGCGGACGGAGATGACATGGCATTCCGAATCGGCGGTGATGAATTTTTAATTCTTGGCCTAAAGGACAACACCACCAATGCAGCAGATGAATTTAGCGCCAAGGCAGAAAAAATAATCGACGAACGCAACCAGAACCTTAACCTTCCATACAAGATAGGCATGAGCTACGGTCCCATCCTGCAAAAAATTACCGGTGCCGCAAACGAATTCTCCGACCTGCTTAGAAAATCGGATACGCTAATGTATGAGATGAAAAGGCAGCGTGGTACGTATAGACGATAAACATAGGTGCAGAAATAAAGGCTTACGCAAATTTGCACATTCGCACACACTAGAAATTCAAACTAACACCAGCGTAAAACTTAAACTCATCCGCAGAAGACCGCATGTCCATATCTTCATCATCGCCGTTTATTTCTACATTTACCTCATCACCCGACAAGTGCGACCAAGATAAGCCTAATACCGGGCTAAACAAATGCGCAGAAAAGAATTTTATCTGAAGGTCTGCTCCACAGCCAATGCCATCCCAAGTAAAATCAGCTTTTTCTTTGCCGCCAGTAGAAAAGCTACAAATGCCAAACATGGGACCAAAGGCAAGGTTTATGTCTATATCATAATTAATGTGGAAGCCTACTGCAGGTGCAAACAACATGGTAAGCGAAGAGCTGTCATCGGCTACAAGGTTACCACCAAGGTATATGTTTTCCATAAAGCCAAAAAAGAAGAAATCCGTAACGCACCAAAAGTTGTGGTTTGCCAAGCCTAATATAAGGTTATTAGAAGTCTTTTTATATTCACCATTGTCCAGTGAAGCAGAAAAACGCGAATAACCGGCAGTTACCTGAACGTCTCCCTCATAGCCCAAATTTTCGTACCAGGATTCAGAGTAGGCTGACCCCGAACAGAGTAAAAGCACAAGACAAAAAGCAAGAGCAAACAATCTTTTCATAGGGTCAGCATACATCAAAACTCTAAAAAGGCAAAGAGCTACCTATTTCCATAAAGGTCATAAAGATATTTCTTGCCGTCCTTTTCGTAGTAAGAAGCCGCAACAGCCCTCATGGCAGACGTTCCCTTAAGTGGAGGAATAACGCGCGAATACTTGTCGTAGAACCTTGTGCTTTCGTCTATGCAAACCTCAACCCATTTTTCTGAAGAAGCAAGCTGAATTTCGCAAACACCGCTTTTCTTTTTTTCCGTTGTTACGGCTATAACAGCGACTTTTTTTAGATTGTCAGGAACAAAGCGTCCTTCGTCAAATTTTGTTTCTTCCTCCAAGGCTCTTACTTCTATGACATATTCGTTACCCGAAGCTTTCATCTTCTGCACAATGTAGCGGCAATACTGTCCGCCTCTTAGCTTGCGCCAAGAAATTTTTGATCCGTCCTCCGCAACAACTCTATTGTCGGAGCTTACGAGAAAATTCTTGTATTTTCCATCTTCCCTTGAAAACTGTACATGCTCTGGCTTTGACGAATCATGGGATTTGTAATAGCCATACTCATCATAAGTGGTATAGGCTCTTTCTTTAGCGCGGTCACTCCATCCGTCCCAGGGATCTTCTCCCCCTTCCGCATTAGTGATTATTTTCTTGCTTGCAAAATCATATTGTGCAGGAAGCATATAGATGTCCCTTACATATTTGTTTCCGTCAACACAGGACACTTCGTATACAACACGGATTTTTTTGGAGCCGGAAAGAAGTTCCAGCGGCTTACTTATTTTTATATTGTTTTCATTGTAAATATTTGCTCCAGAACAGTCATATTCTATTATATTCTGGGAACCATAGGGCAAAAACCGTAGCTTGTTGTCCCAGAGCGAGACATAAGTTCCTTCTACGGTTCCAAGGTCAATTCCCTTTCCCCTGTATTCGTGCCAGTCATAACCGGGAACCATTATGTAAATGGCTTTAATCTCTTTTTTTTCGTTGTAGTGGAAAAGGATTTTTTTGTTGACCAGGCTCTTAAGATTCATTTTTTCTATTGGCTCGTCATTTTCATCGTAGAATTTTACTCCCGGAGCCAATGTATAATCGTGAGCCGAATTTTCCGCATAGTTCCGCATGTTCAGATGGGTTTCGTCCACAACGGAATAAACGGTGCCCTCTCCATAAGGCTCTGCCGCAAAAGCCTCAAAAGCAAAAAAGGCAAAAAGCAAAGCCGCAAGAATTTTTTTAAACTTTTTCATAAATTCCCCCTTAAGAGTTGATAATTTAATTTTATACCCCGGGGGGAGGGTATTGTCAACTTTTTATTGCTATTTCTGCTAAAAATTCAGGCTAACACCCGCATAGGCCTTAAACACATTGGTTGTGGAGTCAACGGCAAAGTCGTAGCTGTGTTCGCTTATGGTGAGGGTCATTTCGTCGCTTGTAAAATGGAGCCAGGAAAAACCGACGATTGGGCTTACGAATCGGGATGCGAGGAATTTTACCTGAAGGTCTGTTCCGCCGCCAAAGCCAACCCAGTCAATGGAAGAATCATCTTCGCCGGAAACAATTACTCCGCCAATAACAAATCCTGTGCCAAGAACTACGCTAATGTTTTGGGTAATGTTAAATCCCACGGACGGTCCGCAGAGTATGCCAAGTTCAAAGCAAAAGTTATCGTCTTCTCCGGTCAGGTCTCCAAAGCTAAAGTCCAGCTTTTCCATAAAGCCTACAGAAACCAAGTCCGAAACGCGCCAGAGGTTGTGGTTGGAAAATCCAAGCGCAAAATTGTCAGAGCTTTCTTTTTCTGTTCCCCTTTTGTCTTCTTTGGAAACAGAAAGATAGGTATATCCAGTGTTAAGCTGCAAGTCTCCATCATACTCCGCATAAGCCACACCAGAGCTTAGTAAAATCACGAGGCAAAAAACAAGGGAAAATAATCTTTTCATACAAAACTCCTTCTCTTAGCGTAAAAAATAAGTCTTCATAATGCCCTTACCCTTTATTTCCATTTCTACAGGAGCTGAATAAGCTATGTAGTTCTTGGTAAGTGCCATTGTACTTTCCGAAACGTGAATCTTGGATGACTCACCGGAGCTTTCCATTCGGCTTGCAACATTCACGGTGTCTCCCCAAATGTCGTAGACGAATTTTGTCTTTCCAATAACGCCTGCTATAAGGTTTCCGCTGTTGATTCCTATCCTCATAAAGAGCTTTACGTCGCTTGAAGCATTAAAGTCTGCTATGTCCTGAAGCATTCCCTTTGCAAACCTGATGAGCAAGAGTGCATTCTTTGCCGCAGGTTCCTTGCCAAAAAGTCCTGCCGCAGCCATATAAGAGTCGCCGATAGTCTTTATCTTTTCTATGCCTTCCCTTTTAGCCCTTTCGTCTATGCGGGAATAAAGTGAATTTAGCGCACCTACGATGGTGTCTGCATCAAGGGTACTTGTTATTTTTGTAAAGCCAACAATATCAGCAAAAAGTACGGAAGCATTTTCTATCTTGTCTGCAATTTTTGCATTCTTGTCCATGGCAAGGCGCTTTGCAACTTCTTCCGGAAGGATGTTCAAAAGCAGCTCTTCTGAACGGTTCTTTTCTTCCTGAAGTTCCTTTGTGCGCTCTTCAACCGTGTCTTCAAGCTTTCTGTTTTCTTCCTCTATGCGGATAATCTTTCCTTCCGCAAAAGAGATTGTAATAGAAACAATAAAAATAACCGAAAGCACTCCAAGCACAATGTCAAAGAAGATGTAAGACAGGGGCTTAAGGACGCTTTCATAAGAGAAAACAATTTTTGATTCCAGCGGAGAAAATCCTGCGGGTGTATACATGATGCAGCCAAAGCCAAGTGTCCTTAGCGGAGATACCTGGTAATAATTAGCACCGTGAATATTTCCCTCGTCCCTGTCCCTCGGCTTCCTAACCTTCATCACATTTTCCGAAATAGAAAAAGTTCCGTTCCAAGGGCCTGGATCTATTGAACAGTCTTCAACAACATCTATAGAAACTTTCCAGTCGGTAATGATTGTTGCCTTCATGTTGTTATAGATTATTCCGTTGTACTGGGCACCAACCCTGCTGTAGTCGTCGTTGTCCACCCACACTTTTTCTGCATCGCGCAAGAATGTAACGCAGACAGACTTTGACCTGTCGTTTTCCTCATAAGGCTTTTCTATAACAATATCTCTTTCCGGAATGCTGATTCCAGTAATAGAAACAATTACAAGAATCGAGAGAAGTCCGCCAGAAACCGCACAGATAACCTGCCACAAATGACTTCTTGCAATACGCTTTTTCATTTCCGGAACCGTAAAACCTTGCTTGTAGTCAGGGCTTAGGCGGGTACCGTTTCTTTTGTCCGAATAGAATTCAAGTTCCAGAAGCTTTATTGAGGAATAGAAAAGATGCAGGGCACCAATTCCGTAGCCAAGGTTTATCCAGGAAATTCCATAAAAAAACAAGGCCAAAATTATTCCGATAAGCGGAAAGATGGAATACAGGAAAAGGGAAACAAAAATATTTTTCTTTAAGGACCTTTTATACTGGAAGAGCATTACCACAGAGATAAGCCCAGGCAAAAGTCCCAAGGCAATGCTGAGCGGATAGAGGGCATTCCTGTGGTAAAAATTTCCTTCGTCAAAATAATAGAAGATATTTGTAAACTGGCTTGCTACGGTAAGACCAATCCCCACAAGACAAATGCAAAAAACACAAAAAAGATGAACCGGGATTCCTCTTTTTACAGATGCGCGTGGAGATGTAAAAATCTTAAAATCCAAAATGTCGGACTTGATGAATTCTACACAATAAAGGCAGTAGAAGAAAGTCGTTACGTAATTAAGGGAAAAAACCATAAAGTTGCAGATTCTGACCATATAGTAGCCGGTCTGACTTGTGTTTCCCCTAAAGATATATGCCAAGGCATCAAAAACAAGCAGTAAGCCTGTAATGATTTGCAGTAAAATAAGCGTTCTGCGGCTGTTGGTTCTAAGCTTATGCCCAGAAATCAAAAACACTCCGGTCTGAAGGCAAAAAAAGCCCAGCCCAAAAAGAATTACGATGCTAATAAGTCTAATTGTATCACTCATATCCACTATAAATTGTATTTTATAAGGGAAGGTTTGTCTATGGGAAATCATGCATATTGACTAAAGGCGTTTTTTCTGCTATATTTTTTTCACTTTTAATGGGCCATTAGCTCAGTTGGTTAGAGCAGGGGACTCATAATCCCTTGGTCCTAGGTTCAAGTCCTAGACGGCCCATGCTTTAAGGATTTACAATTTTTTGGTTGTAAATCCTTTTTTTATGCCCAAAATCCAACTCCTTCTTTGAAAATTAAACACTGATGATTTTTTTAGCAAAGCGTGATATATTATAATTGATGGGGGAGCCAATATGAGAGATGCAGTTGCGGACGTTCAGAACCAGATTCTAAGTTTCTCGATGGAAGAACAGCTTTATTTGCTTGCATACATTGCAAATAATGTAAACAAGCATAATTTTTCCACCAATAATGTTTCTGACAAGAAAAAATCATGTTTTGGTGCCTTAAAAAGTAAAATTAACTATATCTCACCAGATTTTGACGAACCACTTGAAGATTTTGCGGAGTACATGTAATGAAATATTTGCTTGATACACACGCAATTCTTTGGTACGCACAAGGAAGCAGCGAAATTTCACAAAAGGCACGTTCTCTTATGGAAACAGAAGAGTGTTTTTACAGTATGGCTTCTCTTTGGGAAATTGCTATCAAGCAAAAACTTGGCAAACTTGACGGAACGCTTACCATTCCGGAACTTGACGAGTGGTGCATAAATGCAGGATTCATAAAAATACCGGCAAGCCCCTCTCATTTAGAGAAAACTAAAAGCCTGGATTTTATTCACCGCGATCCCTTTGACAGATTTCTTATTGCACTTGCACAATCAGAAGACCTTACGATAATTACGCGAGATACAATTATTCCGCAATATGATGTAAAGACTGTATGGTAATCCCCTAGCCCAAACAAGCCTAGCCGGGATTGGAGGGGGCCGCAAGGCGTGCGAAGCACCGCGCCCGGCAGGGGGCAACGGGTTGTAAACAACCACTGCCGTAAAGCCCGTAAAAAAATAGATCCCGAAGGGGCAGTAAAAGTAGAAATACGCTCCAAAAAAATAGAAAAGTATAATATAATAAGTTCATGAAGTTGAAGGAATTTTTTGTAAAGCATCACGCGGTCCTCTACGGCTTTATCTGCCTTATGGCTAACATTCTTGCCGTTGTTTCTACAAACATGACAAATTTTCCAATGCCGGATACTGTTCCCCTGCGCGAATGGTCTAATTTTTTGCAGAACCACAACATATTGGTTTTTCAAATTTCCATATTCTGCTACGGTCTGCCGGTTGTACTCTGCATTTTGTATACTTTTAGGTCTGTAAAATACGATAAGTCCAGCAAGGAATTTAAGGAGATAATGGTTCACATTCCCGGAGCATACGCTTTGAGGGGTACTACCGGCTGGATTTCCAACGCTTTATGCCAATTTGTGATTCTACTCTACCTAAAGAAGACCAAGGACCTGAACATTTCTTTTATCCTTGTCTCTTCCCTAACATCCTATGCCTTTTTGACAATCCTAACATTCACCTTTATTTTCTTTTCGCTAGAAACCCTGAACAGAAACATTGTCCTGCCGGCCATGTATCCTGAGGGGAATCTTTCTGGTGTAAACCGCTCTGCTTTATCCTCTTTAAAAAAGATGTTCCTCTTTTACTTTTTTTCTGCAGCGGTGTTTCCGTCCGCATACCTTGGCATAAGGCTCTTTTTTACCAAGCGCTACAATATAGAGATTCCAAATTACCTTGATTTTGTTTTTACCTTCCTGCTTTTGCTGATAGGGCTTATTCTTACCTTTCTTATAGCATACTTTTTCCAGAGGCCGCTTAAAAAGCTTACTGAATCCGCAAACGAGATTTCCAGGGGCAACTACGACGTGGCAACTCAAATCTGCTCCAACGACGAGATGGGTATTCTTGGAGACAGCTTTAATGCCATGGCAAAATCGCTTAAGGAAAAGGAATTTATGCGCGACACATTCGGTAAGATTGTTACGCCACAGGTTCGCGACTATCTTTTGAGCGGAAACGTAAGCCTTGGCGGACAGAAGCTTGACGTTACGGTTATGTTCTGCGACATAAGGGGTTTTACGACTCTTTCTGAACACATGCAGCCGGAGGAAGTTGTTTCTTTGCTCAACAGCTATTTTACCGGTCTTGAAAAATGCATTGCTAGTCACGGCGGTGTTATCAACAAATACATTGGCGATGCAGTAATGGCACTTTTTGGGGCACCAGTTCCTTCTTCCACCCACGCACGGGATGCTTACCTGGCGGCTTTGGACATGAGGAAGTCTCTTGTGGAGATGAACAAAAGCTTTGCGCAAAAGGGTATGCCGGAGATTCATTTTGGAATAGGTTTGCATTCGGGACCCGTTCTGGCTGGGAACATTGGGGCTTCTAGCAGGATGGAATACACCGTAATTGGAGACACGGTAAACACTGCAAGCAGGATAGAAGGCTTGTGCAAAACCTACAAGACGGACCTTCTTATTTCCGAAAGCACGGCGCTTCTTATTGGAAAGGAACTGGCAGAACCGGCGGCAGAAAAAACGGCAACGGAAGAGCTGGTCTTTGTTGCAGAATCAGAAATCCGCGGCCGCAAGGAAAAAGTAAAGCTTTACACGCAGAATTAACCTCCAAATTTTTCTTGGGAAAAGAAATAGTATGTGGAAATCCCCTGTTAGCGTGTTATAATCTATTTTATGGAAACTACTACAGAACACAAATGCCCTTCGTGCGGAGCCCCACTGCACTTTGACCCAAACACACAGCTTTTGGCCTGCGACTACTGCGGAAGCCAATTTTCAATCGAGCAAGTAGAAGCTGCGGAATCCAAAGAATCCCAGGACTCTGCTGAAGCAAAAGAAGAAACCCAATCTTCCGAACAAGCCTTTGACTGGGGAGACTACAAACAGAATCTTTCCGGCGAAAAGCTTGAAGGAACAAAAATATTCGAATGCAAGTCATGCGGTGCTTCTATAGAAACGGACGCTACCACCATGGCCCTTGTCTGCCCCTACTGCCACAACAACACCGTCTTGAACGAAGCTGCTACTGGCGGACTAAGACCCAACAAGATAATCCCCTTCAAATTTACAAAGGATAAGCTACCCGGCATATTGCGCTCATTCTACTGGAAAAAGAAGCTTCTTCCCAAAAACTTTTTTTCATCAAACAAAATCGGAGACCCAATAGGTGTATACGTTCCCTTCTGGCTCTTTGACACAAAACTTTCCGGCAACACAGTATTTTCCGCAAAAAAAACTCGCAGCTACACCAAGGGAGACTACCGCTACCACGAAACCAGCTATTACGACATAAAAAGAGCTGGCAACATGGCATTTACTCAGGTTCCTGTAGACGCAAGCCTAAAAATGGACGACGAGCTTATGGATTCCCTTGAACCCTTCAACTATTCAGAGCTTACGGAATTTGACAACCGCTATCTGGCAGGATATTGCGCAGACCGCTTTGACCGTTCCCCAGACGAAGAACTTCCCCGCGCTCAGGAAAGAATGACAAGGACAGCGGAAAAACATTTCTCCAGGACAATTTCCGGCTATTCAGACGTAAAGCCTTCCAAAAGCAACTTTAGCACGCAAAACCCCAGCGTAATATATGCAATGGTTCCAGTCTACCTGTTTGAATGCAGCTACGACGGTAAAAAATACCAGTATGCGGTGAACGGACAGACAGGAAAAATTGTTGGAGAGCTTCCAATAGACAAGAAAAAGGAAAAGTTCTGGTACTGGTTCATGTTCCTTATGACAGGAGGGTTAACAGCCTTCATCTTGCTTCTGCTTCAAATTATTTTCTAAGGGGTCAGGTAACGAACATGAAAAAGACAAACAGATTTTTGCAAAACATAGCACTCTTTCTTTTAACCGCACTGTTAGCGGCAATTCCTTCCGCAAAGATATCCGCAGAAGAAGCAAATGAATCCGGTGGCAGCGGTACAAGCACGGAAGAAAGCTCCAAGAAGATGTTCAAAACCGGAATCTACCGCGTAAACGACTTTAGCAAAGTTTTTGAAGCGGAAGAAAAAGACAGCCTGGACAACCTTGTGCGCGAACAGATGTTAGAATGTCACCTGGACTTTCCCATCTCTGTAAGAAAAAAAGGAACCGTAACAGCAGAAGAATACTGCGACAACTTTTACGAACACAACGAACTTGGCTGGGGAGACGGCAAAGACGGTGTAATGCTCGTTTTGTACACGGACAAAGAAGAAATTTTTGTTAAGGGCTACGGATTTGGACGCTGGTTCCTTACCCAAGAGCTGAACCAAAAAATCATCTCAAAGCTTTCCCTTATGCAAAAAGAAAAAAGCTCTTACAAAGAAATAATAACCGCCTACATAAGCTTAATAAAAGAAAGGAACCAAGAAATAAAGGAGTCCGGCAAACCCGCATGGTACCCAAAAGACCTTGAAGCCTTTGAAGACTTCCACGATGCAGATGCCCCCCGCGTAGTAGACGTTGCAGACATCTTTACAAAAGAAGAAGAAGAGCAAATGCTTTCTATAATAAAGGCAATCCAGAAAGACGCTGGAAAAGACATGGTTGTATACACGGACGTTTCCACATACGGACTTTCTCGCAAAACCTATGCTGCAGACATAAACGAATTATGCGGCTACGGACTGGGAGACGACTTCTCTGGCACAGTTCTTTTCATCTGCATGGAAAAAGACAACAGGGGCTGGTGGACGGACGCAATGGGAGAATGCGAAGAAATATACACTGAATACGTAATAAACTACCTGGACGATGCCCTTGAACCCTACATGGTAGGCGGAAAGTACGGCGAAGGAGTCATAGACTACCTAAAGAACGTAAAAAACCTCTACAGAGTTCCAGACTGGTACCCTTCAGACAAAGCCACATTCCAGCCCTTCCACAACGAAAGCGCCAGCCGCATTGCAGACTACGCAAACCTCTTTGACGAACGCGGAAAAGAAAGACTCCAGGAAGCAATAAAGCGCATCCAGGACGAATACGGAATGGACATGGCAATCTACACCGACGACTGCAGCTACTGGAAAGACGGAGAAAGCCTTGCAGAAGAATTCTACAAATACAACGGCTACGGATTTGGAGACGACTACACAGGCTCTGTTCTTTTTATATGCACAGAAAAAAACAACGAAAGCTTTAGCATCTATGCAGACGGAAAATGCAAGCCAATCTACACGGACTACGAAATAAAAAGGCTGTTCGAAATGCTAAAGCTTTACTTTGGCAAGGAAAACTATGCCGAAACAGTACTTGAATATCTGGACAGAGTCTACAGCCTTTACAACCTTCCCTACTGGTACCCCAAAGACACGGCAAGCTTTGTACGCTTTAATGCCCAGGACAAAAAATACGTGGTTGACCAGGCAGAACTATTCAGCAAACAAGAAAGAGACCTGCTTGAAGAAAAGGCAATTGCACTCACAAAAAAATTCGGCTCAGACATACTAATCCTTACTTCAAAAAGAG
>JAGACC010000353.1 GCA_017614295.1 Treponema sp. | reverse complement strand
AATTCCGAAAGATAATATGTTCCAAAGCGAATGTTTATGTCCGGGTCATTCAAATCATAAATCTGAATCTTTAATTTTTTTGCAATGTCACCAGCGGTGCTTTCCATAAGCTGGGTAAGTCCGTTTGCTCCTGCCTTGCTTTGAATGGTGGGGTCAAAAAAACTTTCCGCACGGATAAGCCCCAAAAGCAAATATTCATCAACACCATAATCCTGGCAGTGTTTTTTTACGCAGTCATAGAAAGCGCGAGGATAGGCAAGCTGCCAAAGTTCTGTAGGCGGGGTTACTTCGCTTCTGTTAAGTTTTTTTGCCGCAACCCTAAGACTCTTTGTGTAGTAAGAATTGTCTCTTGTGCCGTAATCGTAAAGCGCCTGGGCAATTTTTAGCACGCAGTCAGTTCCTATCTCTTTGTAGTGATTTTCCCATTCAGCATAGATGTGCTCAACAAGACCAAAATCCGCATAGCCGTTAAGCAAAACTTCCTCGTCTTTATTGGCAACAAAAGAATCATCACTCCGCAGGACGGCAAAACACTTCTTTACTTCTTCGTCGCTAAGTCCAAGCCTGTATGCCGCTAGAATTCTGTAATAGATGCTCGTGTCTGAATCCAAGGCCTTTTCAAAGAATTTCTTCGCAGACTCATCGCTTTTTACACCGTTTACTTTTAAGAGACCTGTCTGGAAAAGCCTTGCCGTTACATAGCTGTACTTGGCCACCACTTCCTTGCTTGCAAAAGAATCTATTGCCGTAGCCGTCTGATAGTATGCAAACCAAACATGCCGCGAAAGCATACGCAAAGAAAGCGTGTCAAAAAAATCATCGTAATAATTTGGGTCCCGGATTGAAGAACCGTAAGTCTTTACAGCTTCAAGCGCATCCTGAATAGAAATCTTTAGCTTTGAATTTAGGAAATACCAGAGGGCACTGTCGTAAGAAGCATCGTCTCCTGCGCATTCCATTGCCTTAAGGTAGTCAGCACAAGCCTTGTCCGGATATTTTGTATCCTTGTCGTAAATGCGGGCTGCATAAAAGTAGGCATTGTAAACTGCATCCTTGGGAAGAGCCTTGTCTTCTGCCAAATCATGCATGAACTGGGCATTGGTGGTATTGTTGTTTGAACCGTAAAGATAGGTCTTTCCAATATCGTTAACAAGCTGGGGAGTCAAAGCTTCTTTTTGGGAAGTGATAGATTCTATGTCTGGAATTGAATTTGTATAGTCGTAGGAAAAAACTTTCTTTCTGAATTTTATTACGGGAAAAGCATCTGGTGAAATTTTAAAATCTTCCAAAAACTTTGAATGCTGTTTTGAATAGGGGCGGCTTGTAAACCAGCGGTTAAATTCATCAGAAAAAGATGAAGATGCCTGTTTGTAAAGGGCCGCACACCTGTAATAGGAAATCTCATTCAGGCACTTTGAAATGTCCCTGTCCTGGGTAAGATCCACAATCAGCTGGAACGCTCCCTTTTTAAAAAGACCGTGCACGTAGAGCAAAAGAGAATCATCATCAGGATAGGAAGTGTAAAGCTCGTGCAGGGTAATAAGATTTTCATCGATTGAACCAAGTGAAGACAAAAGTTCCAGGGAGCGGCGCTTTATTAAAGGCGAAGAGTTTTTTATGCTTTTTTTAAGCAGCTTCTTTGCCTTTGGATAATTGTTTTCGTCCACCTGTTTTAAGGCTTTAAAATAGAATGCATCGTTTCCATATTCGGAAGAAAGCGAATCGCTTGCCCTGCATGAACAGAAGCAAGCTGCGACAGAGAAAAGTAAAACAAGCGATAGAACTTTACGGTTCATCAATAGAAAACCAGCCTAGTCAGACGGAATCAAGATTGTGCTTCCGGCCTGGATATAATCAGGATTCTTGATGTGGTTATGATCTGCAATGTGCTGGTAACGCCATGGTGTCTTGTAGTATGCGTTTGAAATATCCCAAAGCGTGTCGCCCCAAACAATCTTGTAGCGGATGTCGGGAGCATTTCTTGAAGGACGTGCCGGCTTTTCTGGAACAACCTGCTGCGGTGTGGCTGCAATAACAATCTCGTTTTCCTTAGCCGGAACAACTTCTTCTTTTGGCTTTGAAGTAGTGGCAGCAGCTTTTTCTGCACCATCTTTTTTCTGAGGAGGCGGCAAAGCTTCTCCTGCGTTGTGTGTCTGGTCGGCAGAAGCAAGTGCTTCTTTTGAAGAATCGCTTTCTGCAGAAGTGTCGGCCTGCAAGCTTCCAGACAAGTCTTCTGAACCAGTCTTTTCTGATGCTGTAGACTTTACACCCGCTTCGCTTTCTGTCTTTGCTATGTGAGTTTCTGTCTTTTTGTTGAAAATATTAATCTTTGACGGAATAACAAAGAGAACGAGCAATGCGCCAAGTATACAAATTATTGAACATACTACGCAAACAATAACCGGCAATGCAGAACCGCCTTCCTTGTCATCATCATCGTAGGAAGACCTGCTGGATGAATTTCCGCTGAGAGTTTCCTTGTCATAAAGGCCTTCAAACATATTGCTCTGTGGGGCATAAGAATTTGCGGAAGAACCGTCTTCTGCTTCATCAAACAAATCGTAATCGCTCACTTTCTTATCTCCGGAATCTTCATAAAAGTTTTGGCTGGCTGGCGAATCAGTTGCAAATTCAGGAACCGTAAATTCCGTACCGGCGTTGGCATCGGATTCTTCTCCAAAGCTTGAATCTTCAAAGTCTGGAAGGTCCATTACAGTTTCTGATGAATCAGGAATAGATTTTACCGCTTCGTCAAAGTCGGAAACTTCCGGTTCGGTGAAGTCTTCATCCTGAACAAGAGAAGATGTCATATCAACGTCTTCTATGCCGGTTGGCTCAAGGTTGTCAAAATTGGGAAGGTCGTAGGCATCTTTTGTTCCTGCCGCAAGAACTGCTGAACTATCAAGCTCTGTAAAGGAAGTCTTTCTTTCCTCCACATAAGGCTCTGGTTCTTCTTGGGAAATTGTTTTTTCGGAAACACTGTCTTCTGGAACCGTAAAGTCGCTTTCGTCTGCAACATCAGTAACATCACTATTATCTGCAACACTTTCGGAAACAACAGGCTCTTCCGCTACAGTCTCTTCTGTATAAGAAGGAGTGCTTTCTTCTGCGGAAGGATATTCATCAGCATCATCAAAATTGGGAAGACCAAAATCTTCGCTAGACAAAGATGACGTGTCTCCAAAATCCGACAAATCCAAATCAGGAAGCGTTGCTTTTACAACATTTTCCTGAGGCGTCTTTGGAGTAAGCTCTGGAGATGTTTCCGGCGGAGTAAAGTCTGGCAATTCCAAGTCTGCGCTAACAGATTGTTCCCCGGAAGGTGCATCCTGCTCTACAACGGAAACTTCTTCCTGCACTTCATTTGAACCGTCTTCCACAAGGGTTTCTTCCGTTTCTTCATGAATGGGCATGTCTCCTGCAATGGAACTGTGGTCAACAAGATTCTGCCTGGTAGACTGTACAATTATTCTGTCTGCGTTTTCCGCATCGCCTTTTGTCTTTAGTATTGATTCCAAATTGGGAAGCTCAAAGTCAAAGTCTTCATCGGAGAAGCTGTCGCTGCCTTCTTCCACGGATGGTTCCTGCTCTTCCAAAACAGTGCCGGATTCTTCCATAACAGACGGTGCTTCAAAAAAGTTGTCCCTATTGTTTGCTTCGCCCGCATCTGTATAAGTGGAATTGTCCTGGGGCATAAAATTAAGGTCTTCTTCCGTAGCAAAAATTTCTGATTCCGGCTTTTCTTCCGTAAGTGTGAATGTGGAAGTGTCTAAGATTGAATTTCCTTCGCTGTCTTTTAAAATCGTGTCAGATTCAGCTTCGGGGGCATAGTTCTTTAAGTCTTCTGCGCTGGCAAAAATCTCTGTCTCCGGCTTTTCTTCCGTAAGGGTAAAGGTGGAAGTGTCTAAGATTGAATTTCCTTCGCTGTCCTTTAAAATTGAATCTGAATCGGTCATTCCGTTCTTTAAAACTGAATCAACGGCATCTATGTCTGAAAGTGCGTCTGCCGTTGTAGTGTCTATGTTAAAATTAACAGGTTCATTTCTTTCTAATTCCGTCCTGTTAACAAGCGTTACATTCGTTGATGTGGTTTTTCCGGTTTCCGGGTCGCGGACTTCTGCCTGCAAATGATTGTTTTCGTCTACGCTAAGGTTTAGGTGAAGGCTTGGAATTCCGTTTGGATGCGGCTTTAAATTTGAAATTTCCAAAGTGTCTACATATTCTGCGTCTTCCATGGAATCTGTTTCGGAGCGGTATAGGTCAATCTGAACTTTTGTCTGATTATCCTGAACTGTGGTAACGTCTAGCGCCTTTTTTTCTACGCTTCCGTCTTTCATAATCGGATAAAATGAGCCATCAGCAAGCTTGATTCCAATAGATTTCATTATTAATTCCTTAGCTTTAGAAATTCTTCATTAAAATATCGGTAATTTTAAGAAACTTTATTAGACCAGTTAAAGCTGTAAAACCAGGCCCACCCCTTTGCAAAAGCGTCCGGGATGAACCGTGATTTTAGCTAACCGGCATTCTCGCAGCTGCTAAAACTTAGTTGCTAAAACTATAGTCAGCAGTATATTTCAGTTCATTAACAACTTCGCCAAATTTGCGTGAAACTGAATACTTGTAAACCTTCTGGGGATTACCCTTTGCGTCGTTGTTGTAAATTATGCGCTCAAAAAGATTTCCCTGTCCGTCAAAAGACTGAATTTCTTTTACGGCACCGGTTGTCCTTTCGTAGACATAGCACTGCTTTGTAGATGGGTGGCCTGCTCCTTCCCAAATTTCAACCTGGGAGATTTTTCCGTCATCCGTATAGCGTGTAAGCGAAAGGCGGTCAAGGCTTCCGTCTGCAAAATAGAGGAATTCCTCTACAGGGCGGCCTGTTGCGGGGTCCAGCTTTGTTATTGTGCGCTCAAGAAGGGCTCCTGCTCCGCTGTAATAAGATTCAGTTATTTTACCAGTCTCGTACTTGTAGATTGTCTTACCGGCGAGTACGTTTTCTGCGTTGTATTCTGATTCAGAAGTAATGTTTCCGTCTGCACCGTATTCCTTTACGGACTTCCAGATAAGCTTCTGGTTTGCGTCGTAGAAGCTTGCGGTTTCCAGCTTACCGGCGGCATTGTAGGTATACACGGTCTTGTCTACAAGCATTTCCTTGCTTTCTGCAGAATCAGATGCCTTTTTTACGGTGTAGCTTGCAACTTCCACTTCCTTTCCGTTCTTGTATGAATGAATATGCTTTACGGTAGGGCTGCGGAAATACTCCCCGAATTTTGAAATAACGGCATAATCCGTCTTTGTATAAGAATTTACGCGTGATGCAGGCACTATACTCTCGGTATCAAATGCAAAGACTGCACAAGCAGCAAAAGCTCCTAAAGCCAATAATATAACTTTCTTCATTAAAATTCCTCCGTTTGGCCTAAAAACAATTATACTATACAATCGGTATTTTGTCTTTAGAGTATTAAGAACATATTGAAAAAGCTAAAAAAGCTGGGGAAGGGCTTAATCTACACCGAATTCCAGTCGGTGTTGTGGAGGATGTCTGTTGCCGCAAGGCGTATTTTTTTAACCGACTCAGTGCCGCTTATCTGTGTTTTCTGAATAAAGCCAATGTCGTACCAACCAAGCGCATTTCCGGCACTGTGGCAGATAAAACCCTCGCGATAGGGACCGTTTTCTAGAACAATCTGAGGGACAAGGCCTATGCCAAGACCAAGGGCAGCAAGAGCCATAACCGCTTCGTTACCCTCCGCCTCTGCAGCAACTATCGGCTTAACATTCCGGCTCTTTATCCAAGAATCAAAGCGGGAACGGGCAAGACCAGCCTTTGGAAGAATCAGGGGAACAGATTCAACTATATCCTGGGGACTGCCAGAAACCTTTACGTAGGGTCCTGAACTTCCAGCCGCAAAAACAAGGGGACTTTTTCTAACCGGTATGCAGTCAAAAGCATCTATTCTTGCATCGGAAATTGCCGCTACAGCAAGCTCTGCCCTACCCTGCCTTATTGCATCAGGAGCAAGCGCCGGGTCTCCGGTTTCCACGCTAAGCCTTACCTCCGGGTACTTGGCATTCAACCTCTTTACAAAGGGTGGCATTATTGTGTAGCAGGCAGTAACGCTGGCAAAGACATGAAGGGTTCCCCTAACAAGATCGTCCTTGTGCCTAAAGCCTTCCATAAGTTCATCCTGTTCAGCAAGACATTTCTTTGCAAAGGCAGCAAATTTCTTTCCGTCTTCGGTCAAAGAAACATCGTGTCCTTCGCGGTCGCAAAGAGTAACACCTGTTTCCGTTTCCAGACGGTTCACTAGGCGGCTAAAAGCGGAGGGGCTCAAGTTTACCTTTTGGGCAGACTTTGTAAAATGAAGGGTAGAAGAAAGTTCCAAAAAAGCGTTCAGTTCAAAAAAATCCATCTTTAGCCCTGCCTATTCTTGGAATTAAAAAGACACAAGTCGCTTATTATGCAGTTACCGCACTTGGGGGAACGGGCAGTACATGTATAGCGTCCGTGCAGCAAAAGCCAGTGGTGGGCATTCAAGAGGTATTTCTTTGGCACTCGCTCCAAAAGAGAAAGCTCCACCTCTTCAGGGGTAGAACCGGAAGCAATACCTGTTTTGGGACAGACCCGCAAAAGATGGGTGTCTACAGGCATTGTGGGCTGGCCAAAAACTGCGTTAAGTACAACATTGGCGGTTTTTCTGCCAACTCCCGGGAGAGACATAAGCTCTTCCCTTGTCTGGGGAATTTCTGAATTGAATTCTTCTATTAATTTTTTGCTAAGGGCAAGAATGTGGTCAGCCTTTGAATTGTAAAGACCTATTGCTTTTATGTATCCTATTAAACCGTCACGCCCCAGTGCAAGCATCTGCTCCGGGGTTTTTACCTTTTTGTAAAGGGAAGCCGTGGCAGCATTTACGCTTTTGTCCGTAGCCTGAGCCGAAAGCACCACGCTTACCAAAAAGCAGTAGGGGTTTGGCGCATCAAGCTCAGGCTTGGGAGAAGGGTTTTGCTGCTCCAGCCGGGAAAAGACTAGTTCCATTTCTCCAGCTGTCAAAAGTTCTTTTTGATTCTTCAAGTTGGCCTCTAATTCCGTATGCAGAAAAAAGCGCGGCAGGCACTGGAGGGGCCCGCCAAGGGCGGGTTGCCAAAGGCAATGGAGGCGAAAGCCGGAACCCCGCAAGCGCCACACACAAGGCACAAAGGGCAGCAGAAGAAATGCCCAGGAATGCAAATTCAAGTGCCGCCCAAAAAACTAAAATTCCCTAAAACTACTTAATCTCCGCAAGAAGATCCTTAACCTTGTCCGTCTTTTCCCATGGGAATTCACTGCGGCCAAAGTGTCCGTAACTTGCGGTTGCGCTGTAGATTGGGCGCTTCAAGTCCAAAGTCTTAACAATTCCGCCTGGAGTGCAGTCAAACACCTTCTTTACAGCCTCAACGATTTTCTCTTCCGGAACCTTACCGGTACCAAATGTATCTGCCATTATGCTAACCGGGAACGGAACGCCAATAGCATAAGAAAGCTGAATCTCGCAACGCTCTGCAAGGTCTGCCGCAACAATATTCTTTGCAATGTAGCGGGCCATGTATGCAGCTGAACGGTCAACCTTAGAAGGATCCTTACCGCTAAAGCATCCGCCGCCGTGCCTACCCATACCGCCATAAGTGTCAACAATAATCTTGCGTCCTGTAAGACCAGAATCTCCTACTGGACCGCCAATGCAGAACTGACCGGTTGGATTTACAAAGAACTTTGTCTTTTCGTCCAAAAGTCCGGTTGGTTCAAGAACAGGCTTAATCAGCTTGGATATAATAGTAGACTTTATCTCGTCATAAGAAACACCTGGGTCATGCTGCTGGGACAAAACAACGGTATCAATGTGAACAGGCCTGTGTCCTTCGTATTCAAGAGTAACCTGAGCCTTTGAATCCGGGCGGAACCAATGCACTGAACCGTTCTTCCTAAGGTCTGCAGATTTAAGCATAAGCTTGTGGGCATAAGTAATAGGAGCAGGCATAAGCTCTTCCGTTTCCTTACAAGCAAAACCGAACATCATACCCTGGTCACCAGCACCCTGCTGTCCAGAATATTCAGCCAAGCCCTTTCCAACAACACCCTGGTTTATATCCGAAGACTGGTTGTGAATCATGTTAAGCACAGCCATTGAATTATAGTCCAGACCGTAATCCGGATTTGAATAACCTATTCTCTTTGCAACATTGCGTGCAACTTCCTGAACGTCTACATAAGCCTGTGTGCTTATCTCGCCACCAACAAGAATCAAAGCCTGGCAAGCAAAAGTTTCCGCAGCAACGTGGCTTTCCGGATCCTGCCTTAGGCATTCATCAAGAACGCCGTCGCTAATCTGGTCGCAAAGTTTGTCCGGATGGCCTTCACCAACGGATTCTGAGGTAAATAAATAATGTTTGGGATTTAAATTGTTGTCCATAAGGACCTCCTGTTTAGCAAATTTTTTCCTCGCCTGCAATTTGGATAAATCAGCGAATAGAAATGTCTGAATAGAGTATAGGCAAAAGCCATTATTTTTGCAAGTGTCTTTATGTTTTCTTTAATACTCTGGAGCCGCCTTAATGGTCAAACTGTGCCCGGTCCTTCGGAACCGGTCGAATTCCTTAGCATTTTTACCAAATCGCAAACCTATAGCGCCATGGAGGGCGCGTCACCTGTT
>JAGACC010000352.1 GCA_017614295.1 Treponema sp. | reverse complement strand
TGATTATACCCAGCTTTGCATAGTGGCAAAATGATGTTTTTGTGCTTGGGCTTTCTTGCCAAAGAACCTAGCCCCGATTGGAAGGGCGCGGAGCGTTGCCTTTAGGCAATGGAGGCGGAAGCCGGAACCCTGCAAAGCGGGATAAAATGCCTTCCGTGGCATTTTATCCCGCAAGTTTTCTAGCGAAAACTTGCCAGGTTTTTCTGCTAACAAATGACGCGCCCTCCATGGCGCTGCTTGTTCTACCGGATAAAATGCCGCGGTTTTGGCCGGTTCCGAAGGACCGGACACAGTTAAAAGACCAGGTATGCTCCAGAAAAATGGCAAATTGTTGATTTAGCCTAAAATTTTTGTAAAACCCTTTTTTTATTTGCAAAAATACGTTATCTTATAGTGTATGAATCTTCAGACTCAGTTGATTATAGACAAATTCCTCAGAAGGTGCTGCAAGAACTTTACTGCGCGCGATGTGTCTAAGCTTACGGCTGAATTTGGAGGTGAATTTAAGATTTCTGCAAAGGAAGCCCAGGAGTACCTGGAGTCCAGTCCACTTGTCTTTTGTCTAGAGAATGGCCGCTATATTACAAGGGCTGGTGTTTTTACCGGGGAACTTTTTAGCATAAAGCCTACCGCCAAGGAATTTGAGCAGAGGATTCTTGTTCCCGGTTCAAGGTGCATTCCCTTTGTGGACAGCGAGATTGTTTCTTCCACCCTTAATTTTTACGACGAGAACAATAAGAAGCTAAAGAAGAAGACCGCAGAGTTTGACAGCGACCTTGCCATAGACATGTTTATCCTTTACGGGGAAGAGTATGCGCCCCAGTATATTGTTGCAGATCCGGCAAACAAGGATTTGGACTTTGTTCAGAGGGAATTTGAGCTTCCAAATACGGTTAAGCTTACCGGTATAGACATTTCTCCTTTTATAGAGAACGAGGGTATGCAGAAGGGCGACCGCTTTCTTTGCTGTGTTTCGGACTGGGACTGCGGGGACGTCCGCATGACTGTGGTTCACGACGGGGACAATGTGTTCAACCGGGGGCTTGAGGGCAGCATGAGGCTTGAGTGGTACAAGGTTTTGGAGAGCGCATTGGAACGCAGCTTTGACGTTGACGGACCCTGTGCCTGTATGGAAGACCAGCTTGCCAACGCTTTTTGCAGGGAGATAGACAGGCTTTGCATTCCTCTTTGCGGTTCTATAGAAGAGTACATTAACCAGTATGCCCAGAACGTGGGGATTCAGCCTTTTGGGGTGGAGTCTCGCTTTTGGCACAAGGGTGTGGATGTTCCTGCCGTTGGTTCCTGGAATGAAGATGACCTTGACCGGATAGAGCAGAGTCAGGAGTACAAGAACAAGGACTTTTTGTGGTTCAGGGTTTCGCCGGAGATTGTTGACCAGTACATTATGAACATGCATTATAAGCGCAAGATAGACTTTCCCGCTTTGGTCAGCTTTATGTTTCCCAAGGATTATGTCTTTCAGGAAGGCGAAAAAGAAGATGTTCTGTTGAAACTAAAGGAACGAAGTGATATAATTTCTAAAAAGTACAACTGGTTTGCGGATCAGGACTGCGGAGAGGTTAGGGAGAGGGCTCTCGGTCTTTTTTCCAAGGTTAACGAGCTTGTTTTTTCCATAGATTCTTCCAGTGATTCAATGGGCAAGTTCCCCCAGCAGGAGCTTGTTGTGCTTACTCAGCTTTATTCGCACCTTGTACGCATTCTTCATTCCGTGGCGGAAAATGATCATGTTGAAGAGGACAGGGCTGCGCTTTTGCTTTCTTTGGAAGGCATGGAATGGAATTTTGAAGACATTTGTGATGTTCTGCGAGAAGCCGTCCTGTCACAAAAGACGAACAGATTTAAAATTGTAAGATGACCTTTGCAAAGAGGTTGGGGAGAAAAAATGGATTCCGGTTTTAGTATTTGTCCGCTTATAGAGAACGGTGGGGTTTTTGACAACGTGGAAGGTTCAACCCCGGAAGAGATCTATGATTCAGTTTCTAAGATTGTGCCCTTGCCTATAGGACTTGAGCGCAGCGTTTTTAGGAACGAGCTTGTTGAGAGGGAGAAAATCCTTAGCACGGCTGTTGGCAACGGAATTGCTATTCCACACCCAAGGAAGCCTCTTATAAAGAACGATGAAGACCAGCGCATTATTGTCTGCTACCCAAAGAAGCCTCTTTCCATGGGTGAGCCGGATGAGCGCAAGGTTTGTGCAATGTTCATCCTCTTAACAAAGTCAAACCAGGTTCACCTGCAGTCTCTTTCTGCCATTGCAAAGCTTATACACGACAAGGCTTTCCGCGACCTTTTGGAGACCAGGCCGGACTTAAAGAAACTTACTTCAGCAATTGTAAATTCAGGCGTTTAGGGAAGGTCCTTAGACCCTTAAAAAGGAGAAGTATATGAATACAAAAGATTTGGAAGCTGTAGCACTTTCCGTTCGCAGCCTTTCTATGGATGCAATTCAGAAGGCAAATTCTGGCCATCCGGGAACACCTCTTGGTGCAGCGGAACTTGCAGCTGTTTTGTACGGCGCTGTAATGAAGCACAACCCTGTTGACTCTTCATGGGTTGACCGCGACCGCTTTATTCTTTCTGCGGGACACGCATCCATGTTCCTTTATTCAATCCTGCACTTGGCAGGCTACAAGGTTTCCATGGACGACATAAAGAGCTTCCGTCAGGTTGGCTCAAAATGCCCTGGTCACCCGGAGCGTGGTTATACAGACGGTGTTGAATGCACATCTGGACCTCTTGGACAGGGTATTGCCGCTGCTGTAGGTTTTGCTGTTGCAGAGTCAATGCTTGCAGAACGTTTTAATACCAGCCGCCACACAATCGTTGACCACTACACATACACTTTGACTGGTGAAGGTTGTCTTGAGGAAGGCGTTTCCCAGGAAGCATGTTCTCTTGCCGGTAACCTTAAGCTTGGAAAGTTGATCGTATTCTATGACGAAAACAAGATTTCCATAGACGGAAGCACAGACATTACCTTTACGGACGACATCCAGAAGCGCTATGAATCATACGGTTGGCAGGTTCTCCGCGGAAGCATGTACAACATTGGCGAGATAATTGACCTTGTTAACATTGCAAAGGCAGAAAAGAACAAGCCATCTATTATTATACTTAAGTCTGTTATTGGAAAGGGCGCCCCAAAAGAGGGTACGGCAGACGTTCACGGTGCACCTCTTGGAGAAGAGGGTGTTAAGGCTGCAAAAGAGACATTGGGTCTTCCTGTAGACCAGCAGTTCTACGTTGTACCGGAAGCATATTCATTCTTCGAGAGCCGCCGCAAAGAGCTTGCTGCAGAAGAAGAATCTTGGAAGGCAGAATTTGATGCATGGTCAAAGGAAAATCCTGACCTCCGCAAGAAGTGGGATGCCTACTGGAACCAGGAACAGACTGGTGAATGCGCAGCTCCTTCATACAATGTTGGAGACAAGCTTGCCACACGCGATGCCAGCGGAAAGAGCCTTAACGTTATGGCAGACCGCTTTGAATGGCTTGTTGGCGGTTCAGCAGACCTCCAGGCACCAAACAAGACAAAGGTTAAGAATGACGACGGAACATATTCTCCTGCTAACCGCAAGGGACGCACTATTGAATACGGTATCCGCGAATTTGCAATGAGCCAGGTGATGAGCGGTATTAACCTTCACGGTGGTCTTAGGGCATTCGGTGCAACATTCCTTGTATTTAGCGACTATCTGCGTGGTTCCCTCCGCGTTGCAGCACTTGCAAAGATTCCTAACATCTACATCCTTACACACGACTCAATCTATGTTGGCGAAGACGGTCCTACACACCAGCCAATCGAAACACTTGCCGCACTCCGCTGCATTCCAAACGTACAGGTTTTGCGCCCAGGTGATGCAGAAGAATCCCAGGTTGCATGGGAAATGGCTTTGGAAGCAAAGGATCATCCGGTTTGTATGGCATTCAGCCGCCAGGCACTTGTTGTTTACGCAAAGGAAGACAAGGACTGGAAGAAGAACGCACGCCGTGGAGCCTATGTTGTTCAGAAGGGAGCAGACACTCCGGACATTACGGTTCTTGCAACTGGTTCAGAAGTAAACATGGCTATTGAGGCTGCAAAGAAGGTTTCTTCTAAGAAGATCCGCGTTGTATCTGTCTTTGACCTTAACAAGCTTTCTGCAGACGAAGCATTGCAGAAGGAAGTTATTGGCGGAGCAAAGCGCGTTGTTGTTGCAGAAGCAGGATGCCGCATGGGTTGGGAAGGCTACGCAAAGAAGTCTGACCTCTTTACACTCAACGACTTTGGCGAATCCGGACCTGCAGCAAAGGTTGCAGAACACCTTGGCTTTACAGCAGACAAGTTTGCTGAACTTTTGGCAAAATAAACCGCATTTTGTAGCTTAGTCTAATAAAACAAAACACCGCTTCTTTACAGGAGTTTTTCTGCAAAGAGCGGTGTTTTTTATTTTAGCAAAAAAGAGTAATTTCCTCTCTTGACTTGGGAGTCTGCTATTTTACAAAATTATTTTATAACAGAATTCATCCAATCTTGTAGTGCTTTTGGCGTTACTCCTACATTTTCGGCCATATCTGACATGGCACTTTCTACTTGTGCTGGCGTAGGGCGTTCTGAATCTACCCCTATATATTCCATTCCCCCTTTCAGTCCATTATATAAGACATATAGCATTGTTGTTTTATTTATCGTTTTGTAATTTTCAAACCCCATAGCACCCAGAAAACTCCTTATGGCTCTTTCTGTGTTATTTGTATTGGTGGTGATTTCTGGTGACCTTGTCCCTGATTCCTCGAAGAATTCTTTTAAACCACGCACCCATTCTCTTGCTGCTGCATCTAACTTTTTATAGTGTTCGCTTTTTCCTGCCATAAAAACCTCCTTGGCATTTTTAGCTATGCTTGAATAGATAACTTTTTTGACATTATATTAGTCCTGCATTTGACAAATATGCTTTTATAGTTGCTGTTTCATTGAAATTTAGAAAAGCAGGTTCTAGGCATTCCCAAACGATTTCGAAACATTCCTCTATAACATGTTCTGTGCACATTTTAATATCATGAATTTTTGTTATTGAATTGCTTTTTAAATACTAATTTT
>JAGACC010000351.1 GCA_017614295.1 Treponema sp. | reverse complement strand
TGAAGATACGAGAGTATGTATTCAGGAGAAAGATATTTATATTCGTGGCGGTATTTTTTTTCCAAAGACTTTCCTTTTAAATAAACTATATTAACAAACCGCTTTTTCGTCAACAGAAGTTCTTGCCAATAATCCTACGCCCGATTGTAGCGGCGCGCAGCGTTCCCGGAGGGAATGGAGCGAAAGCGGAACCGCGGAAAGCGGGGAATGCAGAAGCCCTGACCGGACACGTAGTGCCGGGCACAGTAAAAGTTGGCATGCCGTCCATTTGCAAGAATGCTTTTATTGTGCTAAAATTGTCTTATTATATGTACGCGAGGTAGAAAAATGAAGATTGCAGTTGCCGGAACAGGTTATGTAGGTATGTCACTGGCAGTTTTGCTTTCCCAGCATAACGAGGTTTGGGCTGTAGATATAGTCCAGGGAAAAGTTGATTTAATTAACAGCAGAAAGTCTCCCATAGTTGATAATGAAATTTCCGAATACTTTTCCTCAAAAAAATTGAACCTTACCGCTACGACCGATGCAGAAAAAGCGTATGCAGGTGCGGATTTTGTTATAGTTTCAACCCCAACAAATTATGACCCGGTAAAGAATTATTTTGACACTTCTTCCGTAGAGGCTGTAGTTGAGCTGGTAAAAAAAATAAACCCAGGCACTACAATCGTAATAAAATCAACGGTACCGGTTGGCTACACAAAAAATCTGCGCAAGACTTCCGGTTTTAAGAACATTTTGTTTTCCCCGGAATTTCTCCGCGAAGGCCATGCTCTTTACGACAACCTCTACCCAAGCCGCATTGTTGTAAGCTACCCCGATGATGACGAGAGCCTTTTGCAGAAAGCCAAGGATTTTGCTGCGCTTCTAAAACAGGGTTCTTTAAAGGAAGACGTAAAAGTTCTGCACCCCCATTTAACGGAAGCAGAGGCCATAAAGCTTTTTGCAAACACATATCTTGCCCTCCGCGTTGCCTATTTTAACGAGCTGGACACTTATGCGGAAGTCCGCGGTCTTAACACCAAGCAGATAGTTGAAGGAGTATGCCTTGACCCACGCATTGGAGACTTCTACAACAATCCGTCCTTTGGTTACGGTGGCTATTGTCTTCCTAAGGATACAAAACAGCTTCGCGCAAACTATGCAGACGTGCCGGAAAACTTGATAAGTGCAATAGTTGATTCAAACCGTACGCGAAAAGATTTTATTGCTGACCAGATTATAGCAAAGAAGCCAAAGGTTGTGGGTGTTTACCGCCTTACCATGAAGTCCAACAGCGACAACTTCCGTGCCTCTTCAATACAGGGTGTTATGAAGCGCATAAAGGCAAAAGGCATAGAGGTTATTGTCTACGAACCTGTACTTAAGGAAGATGAATTCTTTAATTCCCGCGTTGTAAGAAATCTTGATGACTTTAAAAAAGAAAGCGACGTAATAATTTCCAACCGCCTTGCTCCAGAACTTGACGACGTTAAGCAGAAGGTTTACACCCGCGACATTTACGCACGCGATTAGGGCATTGCTTTTGTATGAAAAAGATTGTTGCAATAAACGGTGAATCCTGGGCAAAAAATTTGACGGGAATAGAACGTGTTGCTCAGGACACCGTTACCTATCTTGATAAGATTTGTTCCCCGAATGAATTTGAGCTTGTCGTTCCAAAGAACATACTTCGTCCTGCTGAATTTAAAAACATAAAAGTTGTCCAGCTTGATGCAGAAGCCCATTTCTTTCCCAAGTGGACGCAGATTCATTTTCAGAAATATGTAATAAAGAACCGCCGCCTTAGCTTTGACTTTTCTAACACATGTCCTTATTTTGCTCCGGGAATAGAATACCTGCACGACATCTATGCAAAGCTCTACCCCGCTGATTTTAAGCAGACAAGGCGCGACCGGCTGATTCATCTCTACAGCGTTATAATGTACAAAAGAATTGCCCGCCGCGCAAAAAAAATAATTGCCGTAAGCGAATACACAAAAAAGACTATTGTCCAGACTTACAAAACTCCAGGTCAAAGGATAGAAGTTGTTTACGACGGTCTTGGAACTTACCGCGACATTCCCAAGGATGACTCTATTTTTGAAAGGCTTCCCCAGCTGGAAGAAAAAAAATATTACTTTACGCTTGGCTCTCTTTCCACTCGTAAGAATTTAAAATGGATAGCGTCCCATGCAAAGCTTTTTCCGAATGAAATATTTGCCGTAAGCGGAAAGCCCATTCCCTCCGTTGTTGCTCCTGAGCTAAAAGTATTGAATTCGCTAAAAAATGTTGTGATGACTGGCTACTTGAATGACGGTGAGGTAAAGTCCCTCCTTTCCAGATGCAAGGCCTTTGTTCTGCCGTCTTATTTTGAAGGATTTGGTCTTCCGCCACTTGAAGCATTGAGCTGCGGTGCAAAGATTATTATTTCCAACAGAACTTCGCTTCCGGAAATTTATAAAAACTGCGCCTACTATATTGACCCGGACAATCCGGACGTAAACTTGGACAAGCTTCTTGAACAGCCTGTAGAAGATCCGACTTCTCTTTTGGAACTCTTTACTTTGGAAAATACAGCAAAGCGCCTTTACGAGATTGTTAAGGATGTGAACAAATAATAATTACTGCTGAATGGTCTTGATTGACTTTTCACAGAAATCCTTGAATTCTTTAGAAAAGCGGCTCCTGCTGAATTTTTGTGCATGCTCAGCTATTACTGCAGGATTAAAGGTTCCGGTAGAATTGACTTTTTCAAAATGCTCTATTGCTTTTACCAGGCTTTCCGCATTCTGTTCGCCAAAGAAAAGACCCGTCTTGTTTTCTACAACAGTCTCTCTTGCTCCGCCTTTGCCATAAGCAATTACTGGGCTACCGCAGGATTGTGCCTGTACAGGAATAATGCCAAAGTCTTCTTCTGCGCAGAAAAGCAAAGCCTTGCAGCGCTGCAAATAACCCCTTACTTTTTCATCGCTGATTCTTCCTGTGAATTCAACAAGGGAATTTTTTGCCGCAAGTTTTTTTAATTCCTTTAGCTGGGAACCGCCGCCAATTACGACAAGTTTTTTTCCTGATTTTATGCAGGCTTGAATGGCAATGTCTGCTCTTTTGTAGGGAACGAGCCTTGAAAAGAAGACGTAAAAATCTTCGCGCTTAACATTGGGATTGTATGAATAGAAGTCTGTGTTTACAGGCGGATAAATTACGGTTGACTCCCTGTTCCAGAATTTTTTTATTCTGCGGGAAATGTAATTTGAATTTGCGCAGATAGAGTCGATTCTTTGCGATGAGATAAAATCCCACTGGCGGATTGCAGGCATCCATTTGTTCATAAAATGCCTTGTTAGTTTTCCGCTCCGCTTTTTGTAGTCAAAAAACAAATCCCATGCGTAGCGCATTGGTGTGTGCACGTAGGCTATGTGAGGAACAGAAGGTGGAGTTATTACCCCTTTTGCGCAAGATGAAGATGAACAGATTACCAGGTCGTAGTCAGAAAAATCAAATTCTTCAAAAGCCTTGGGCATAAAATTCAGCAGCTTTGTGTAAATGCGGCTTGCAAAAGGAATTTTCTGAATCCTTGAAGTGTAGATTTTATTTTGGGAAAAGCGGCCCTTCATTCTTTTTTTGTCGTAGAC
>JAGACC010000350.1 GCA_017614295.1 Treponema sp. | reverse complement strand
CTGTTCATTTTGCCAGAACTACCAGATTAGCCAACAGGGCATGGGAAGTCCCGTAAGCAAAGAAGACTTTGTAAAAATATGCCTTACCCTTCAAGATAAGGGTGCGGAAAACATAAATCTTGTAACTGCAAGCCATCATATTCCTGCCCTTGCGGAATTCCTTTCTGCCGCAAAAAATGCCGGGTTAAAAATACCTGTCGCCTGGAATTCCAGTGCCTACGAATCTGTGGAAAGCCTTGAGCTTTTGTCCGGACTTGTGGACATTTGGCTTCCTGACCTAAAAACCCTTAATCCCATCATGAGCAAGTCTCTTTTTGAAGCGGAAGACTATCCCAAGGTTGCAAAAAGGGCAATCCGCTGGATGATAGGAAATTCTCCCCTTAAGATTGTGGAAGTTGGCAAGGGGGATGAATGCAGGGAAAAAATGCTTAGCGGTACCATAATACGCCATTTGTTTTTGCCGGGCAGAACTGATGATACCGTTATGACCCTGGACTGGCTAAAAAGTCATGCGGACGGAAAGGCCTGCATCTCCCTTATGTCCCAGTATACTCCGGTTCCCTTTGTTGGTAGCGAAGCAGAGCTTGAGCAGAGGAAAAATTCTCTTTCTGCTTTCCAAAACAGACTTGTTAACAAAGAAGAAGACAAGACCCTTAGAAATTTAATAGACGGCTACGAATTTGAATACCTTTTCTACCAGGATTTGAGCGACGACACCAGCTGGCTTCCAGACTTTAACCGGGAACAGCCCTTTAGCAATGCACTTGCAAAACCCTTCTGGCACTGGAAAAAAGGATTTTTAGTCTAAGTATAGGCGCAAGCTCTATTTTAAAAGAACCCAAGTTGCTCCTGTTCCGCCGTTGTTCCTGTCCGGGTGGCCGGATGAGCCAAGCCTTTTGTCCTGTTCAATAAAAAGCCTTACTTCCTGACCAAGCACCGGATCGCTTCCGTGGCTGTGGTTCCCCTTTCCGTGGATTATCATTATTTTTTTAAATCCCCTTCTGGCGCAGTCCGTAACAAAGGCATTCATCTTGCTCCATGCTTCGTCGCGGATAAGTCCATGCAGGTCAAGAACTGCTTCCGGCCGCAAATTCTTTAGGTATTCCCTGTTGTGCATAAGCTCGTCCTGCTTTGCCTCGTCGGAAATTTTGTCCTTGTCCACCGTTCCGTAGCGGTTAAGCCAGAGTTCCATGGGGTTAATATGCCGCTTGTTGTCCGCTTCCATCTGCGCTTCCCAGGAATAGCCCTGACGCATAGCTTCCTTTTCTTCTTTTGTGGGAGCGTTTGCCTTTTTGTGCGACTTTTGAATTCCCTTCTGAGAGCCTTTTGAATTTTTTGCCGAGTTTCTTTGCTCTGAATCCCACTGATTTAAAATGTCGCCAAAATCCATTCTTCAGCCTCTCTTCTATTTTATTACAAGAACTTCGCTTTCCATAACCCAGCCGTATGTTTCGTGGTAGCGTATGTAAAGCCAGCCGTTTGTCTTTTTTTCTATGCGGACAACGTTGCCTCTTGGAATGCTTGCGCTTGAGTGAACGTTTATTTCCGGAATTGGGTTTATCTTTCCGCCCTTGAACAAGCCGTATGATTTGTTCACCTTTATCCACATGTAAATGCTTGTAACAAGTAAAAGGAGTGTTACGAGAAGGCTTAGTGCCGGTATGGTCTTGCGCTCCGTGAATTTTTTTGAAAGAAGCAGGATAACCGTAAGCGCAATAAAAACAGCCGTTATTATGCAAACCGTAATAAAGCCTGGTACGCTCATTTCCATTTTTTCGTGGGCTATTCCGTATTCTTCCTCTGCTGCCCTGCGTTCCTTGTATGCACTGCTCAAAAAGTGGAATGAATGTCTTTCCCTCTGGTGCAGTTCAAGAAGCCTGTTTAAGTCTACGTTTGCCTTTTTTTCTGAATTGGTGTTTGCTTCGTCTGCAAAGGGGGTAGAAAATGCGTAGCCGAATACTGCTCCCTGCTCCGTTACAAGCTGACCTTCCTTCTTTGGCGCAACCTTTACTTTATAAACTGGGAAGGGAACTTCTACTTTTTTTCCGCCGTAGGTTACTGCTGTTATGTTGATTGCAGGCAGGGTGCATTCTCCTTCCGCCAAGGGCTGCCAGTCAAACTTTGCAACAGGAATTGCCGCTGGAGAAAACTGATTCCCCCTGGAATTTCCTTCTGTTATAGGAAAGCGCTTAACGTCGTCAAAGAGGGAATTTTCCGGAATCTCCCAGCCAAAGTTCAGTATCTGTGTTGCATAGCGTATGTACATTATAAAGATAACATGGTCGCCAACATTTGCATTCAGCTTTTTACCTGCAGCGTTAAATGAAGGGTCTTCAAATTCCAGATAAAGCTGCGGCTGAACTGTGTTCGGGTTTTCGTATACAAGGACTGTGTCTACATTTAGCCTGTTGTACATTCCGTGCACGCGTACGTCTATTGGAGAAATATGAAAGACACCCGCTTCCCTAAACTGGAATACTATCTCCAAGTGCGTACCCCTCTTCATGTCGTCAAGAGGATTGTCGCTCGGTCCCACGTACAATTCTTTCTTGGAAGAAACAAAGCTTACGTTTTTTGGAACATCGTTTACAAAGACGGTAACTTCTTCAGGGTCTGCATTTTCTATGTCTACAGAAAAAATGCTCTCCTCATCCGTAAAGAAATATTCCTTTGATTTTTTAAAATGAAGGCTCTGGACGTACTGCCAGGAAGGTTTTTTGCCCGATGAAGAACTTGTTGTCTGGCAGAAAGTTTGTGCGGAATTTATTATGTTAATGCAGAAAATTAGTAATCCAATGAATTTCTTTCTGCTGAATCTTTTTGGCTGTTTTTCCATTGTTCAGTTTCTTTCTCCCTTAATAATGAATATATTGCACTTTCCAAAGGCGAAACTTCTTCTTTTTCTTCTGTAACAGGAGAAAGCTGCTGTTCGCTTTTTCGAGCCTGTACCGCATTTTCTTCAAGAGAAAGTTCCAGGTTTATTTTTGCGTTTATGTTTGTGCTGTCAATTTCCAGTGCGTTCTTGAACATTTTTGCGGCTTTTGCATAGTCACCGTTTTTGTGGGCTATGATTCCTGTATTGTAGTAAACAGAAAAGCGTATGTTTTCCGGTGCAGAGGAAGTTATTTGTTCAAAGCGCTTTATTGCAGATTCATTTTCGTCCTGCATAAGATAGGTGGAAGCAAGTCCAAACAAGGCGTATTCCTGGGAAGTTTTGTCGTCCGTTACCTTTGCGCTGTCGTATGCTTCCAAAAAGTTTGCTATTGCACCCTGGTAGTCCTTGCGGTTGTAGTCAAGGCGGCCTTCAAGAATTTTTGCTCCGTTGGAAAATTTTCCGCTGCAGGAAGTTAGCATGGTTACAAAAATAATGGAAGCCAAGACACTGCCCTTTTTTGCGGATGATTTTTTTTCAAACTGAGGCAGGGAGTTAAATTCACAGAAGACGAAGGATAATACAAAGAAGAAGATAGCAAGTCCTGTAAACATTGGGCTCCTCGGTATGCTCTTAACCTCGTAAACAACAGATGCATCCGTTGCCTTTTCTTTTGAGGCAGAAAGATTGCGTGCGTCTACGTTGCTTGCACTTGGCTTTATGTACTGCATAAGCTTGTAGGCAGATCCAACTTCCGATGCGTCCGTAAACATTAAAAGTGGAAGGTTTGCCCATTTTTGCTTGGTGGCTTTTTTCTGCACGCTTTCTATTGTCTTTTGAATCTGCTTTGAGCGGAGTGCCGTCTGTACCGCAGTAGTTCCGTCTCCTGCCATAACAGATGATTCATGCTCAGAACCAAAACCGATTATTGCAGTTGGAATTCCGTAGTCAACAGTTTCCGAAAGAACTTGTGCAAGAGAAGAGTCCGTTTCTTCTCCGTCTGTAAACACCCAGATAAATGAAGCCCTGGAAGATTCCTTTGGGAAAGAAGAAAGAGCTGCCCTAATTCCGTTTCCAAGACTGGACCCCGGGCTTGTTATGAGCTTTGGGGAAAGGGATGTAAGAAGTGAGCGTATTGCGTTGTAGTCTTCCGTTACAGGTATTGCCACCGTTGCCTCTCCCTTTGCAAGTACGACGGAAACGCTAACGTTCTGCATGTGGTCCAAGAGTTCGCTTGCATAGTTTGCCGCAGACTCAAGGCGTGTCATTCCTCCTGGAGCATCGGTTGCTTCCATGCTGTAAGAAATGTCAAATACAAAAGAAACTTCCTTTCCGCTTTTCTGTACCGGAACAGAAACAGTCCCCCAGTAAAAACCTGCAATTGCGGCTATAAGCATGACCCATGCGCACAAAGTAGAAATCATCCTTAGCATGAACCTTGTCTTTATTTTCTTAAGGTGCTCTTTTGCCGCAGGGGATGAATCTGCCGAAGAGAATTCCCTAATAAGGCGCTTGAATCTTTTGTTCATCTGAAAGTGGCTTGGAATCAGCAGAAGCAGTGCGTATAATGCCTGTGGGTGTTCAATTCCAAAATTCATAATACCTCCCGCAGAATTCCAACTCTTATGAAAATTGTAAGAATCATAAGAATCGTTGTTGCCATCAAAAACTGAATGTAATACTTTTTGTCCGTGTTGTGAATTTGGTAGCTTTGCACGACGCTTTCATTTTTGATTATAACGTCTATTGCCTGCGACAAAGCCGGAAGGTTTGCAGTTTCAAAAAATTTTCCGCCAGCTTCCGTTGCAATTTTGGAAAGGGTCTGCGTGTTGTAGCTTGAATCAAGAAAGCCTGACCGTTCGCGTCCTGTTTTTGGGTCAACGTATTTAATTGGAACAGAGCCTTTTGTTCCAAGACCAAGCACGTAGAGCGAAATATTCTTTTCCTTTGCAAGCCTTGCAGCAGTGTAGGGGTGTATTGCTCCAGAATTGTTTTCTCCGTCCGTCAAAAGAACAATGCACTTTTTGGGAGCCGCAGAAGATTCAAGGTGGAAGACCGCACAGCTTATTCCAGTTCCTATTGCAGTACCGTCGCCAAGTTCTCCGGGAACAATAGTCTTTAGCTTTTCAAAAAATGCTTCTTTTTTCATTGTTGGGGGAACAACAAGTGCCGCCTCTTTTGCCATTTCCACAATTCCAACGCATTCACCGGAATTTGTCTTTATTATGCTTTCCATCGCTGACTTTGCAATTTCTAGCCTTGTAACTCCCGGTGTGTCCTGAGCAGCCATAGAAGGGCTTATGTCCAAGACAAAAAGAATGTCCGTTCCCCTTGATGAATAAACCTTTGTCTGCTTGTGGACTATTGGGGAAGCCCAAGCCGTAACCGCACAAATAAAACCAAGAAGAGCCGTAAGGTGGTAGATGTTAGAAATAGTTTTTCTTACCGGATCGTTCCAGTTGAATTTTGGACCATTCCAGTCGCTAATTGTAAGCGGAATTGTTATTGGAGTGAATATTTTTAGCGCCCGCAAAAAGAACAGTGCCGGGATAAGGAGCAAAGTAAAAAATGCGGCGGGGTTTTCAAAAGAAATCATAGTGCAAACTCTCCTTTTGGATTAGCCTCAAGGTTTGAAATAGCAGTAATTGTAAGTTTTACGATAACTTCTTTTTCTCCTGGGTAGAATGCCGCTTCGTGTTCCTCGGGAGGAAGAAGCTTACTGTCTATGGAGTCCTTTGCAAAGCGTATGTAGTCCGTTCGGGTAAAGAGGGATGTTAAGGAAATAATTGAATCCTCCTGCTCGTTGGACATAAAGTTGCCCGTAACATTCATAATTCTTTTTGCAATTGAATTGGTTGCAATTGAATTGAACGGAGTGGAGAACCTTGTGGAAAGATACTTCCTTGTTATGGACTGCCATTGCTGGGCAAATTCCGCATCGGTGTAATTCTTCTTTAAAAGCGCGCGTATCTTGTGCTTAGCCTGCCTTGCGTTCTTTACAAGGGCAAGACTGTCGCTAAGTGAATAAATTTTTTCCGAAATCATCGGGAACTTTGCAAGTACGAATATCACCGCAAAGAGGAGCAGCACCAAGAGTATGATGAATGACCATACGATGTAGTTTGTTCCGGGAAGAAGGCTTGGCGGAAGGGGAGGACGCAGGGTAATGGCATCGTATTTTTCTACCAGGGAAAGAACCTCTACCGGCTGAAGCTCTATTACAAAAGGCTTGTCTGCAAGTTCTTCCGGAATGGAAACCTTTGTCTCGCTGTGGATAAGTGCGTTCAGGTCAAAGGGCGGAAATTTTATGCTTCCTGTTACCCAAGGCACAAAAATAAGTGAAAGTGTATATGTTCTTCCTATTAACCGCAGGGAAATTTGCTTTACGTCGTAGTTCTGCATCTTAAAAGCGGAATTTTCCGTGCTAAGCAAAAGCTCCCCGTTGTTGATTTTTTCTGCAGGAACTCCGGCAAAGAGGTCTACCGGTGCGTTAAAGGAAAAGCGCAGTTCGGCTGTGTCACCAACGTAAACTTCCTTTGGAATAAGAATTTGGTTCACATCTTCCATTGCAAGGTTCAAGGGTTTTCCCTGTTCGTTAAGAAAAATGCCTTCTGGAAGGGCAGCGTCTTCTTGTCCGGGTTTGCAAAAGGCAAGTGTCCCTATAAAAAGCAAAAAGATAAAAACAGCGGTTTTGCGCGGGCAAAATTTGTGCGGGTAAAAAATCATTGTACTTCCCTCGCTGCAAAAAATCTTGTCAGCTCTGTAAGCGGATCGGCGGAAGTCTTTAGCAAAAGCGGCAGTCCACCCCTTCTAAGGCATTCGTGCTTCCACATTTCCACCTTGTTAAAGTTAAAGTCCCTCCACTGGCTCTTGAATTTTGAGGAGGAAGTTGGCAGAACCTGGTCAAGACCTGTTTCCGGGTCAGAAAAGCGTACGGAACCAACATCCGGTAAGTTTTCATCAAAAGCGTCAACCAAGCGGACGCATACAACATCATTCTTTTGGCAAAGGGCATCGAACGGTTCTGTCCAAGAGGCTGTCCTAAAGTCAGAAAAAATCATCACCAGAGACCTTTTCTTTAAAAGACGGCCTGCTCCCCTGATTGCGTTGTCCAAAACTGAACCCTTTGTCTGCTCGCTCTTTAGTGGTGCCTCGTTCTTTTCAAAGTTGGAAAGCAAAAGCATTGTCTGGTTTAGTCCCGGGCGCGGTGGGCATGAAAATTTTATCTGTCCGTCAAAAATCACGCAGCCAACAGGACTTGCATTCTGAAAGGAGGCAAGCGTAATAAGAGATGCTGCTTCCAGTGCGGTCTGAAGCTTTGACTTGTTTTCCGAATAGGAATTCATCGACTCGGAAACGTCAAGAATCACAAGCACGTCCAGCTCCCTTTCTTCCTCGTACATCTTAACGTAGGGGTGACCCATGCGGGCGGTTACGTTCCAGTCTATAGAGCGCACGTCGTCTCCGGGAAGGTATTCGCGTACACCGTCAAATTCTATACCGTGACCGCGGTACAAAGACTTAAAGGAGCCGCTTTTCATTCCCTGCGCAAGAGAAAGAGCGCTTAGGTGGAGGAGTCTTGCCTTGTTGGAAAGTTTATTCGTGTCCATACGTTAGCCGACCTTGGATTACGGAACCGGCATAAGGTCTATAATCTTGCCAATCAAGTCGTCTGCCGTAATAGAGTCAGCCGCAGCTTCGTAGTTAAGCACTAGCCTGTGGCGCAAAACCTGCTTTGCAACCTTCTGAACGTCATCCGGAAGAACAAAACTTCTGCCGGAGAAAAGAGCCTGAACCTTTGCGCAGCGCAAAAGTGCTATACCGGCTCTCGGACTTGCACCAAAAGATATATAGTGCAAGATGTCGTTCTTTCCCTTTGAAGAAGCCGAATGCTTTTCGTTCTTGCGGGTAAGGTCTGGCCTTGTTACGTTTATTATGCTTACAATGTAGCTAAGAATCTTTTCGTCCGCGGTTATAGCCTCTGCAGCCCTGCGGCAGTTAGCCAAAATCTGTGAGCTAAAGACCCTGCGAACCGGAGTGTCCACAAATTTGCCGTTTGAAGCTACAATTTTAATCTCTTCTTCCGGAGTGGGGTAGGAGATTATGATTTTCATAAGGAAGCGGTCAAGCTCTGCCTCTGGAAGCTTGTAAGTACCTTCCTGTTCGATGGGGTTCTGGGTTGCAAGTACAAAGAAGGGGTCGGGAAGCTTGTAGGAAGTTTCGCCAATGGTAACCTGATTCTCTGCCATAGCCTCCAAAAGCGCAGACTGAACCTTTGCCGGGGCACGGTTTATTTCGTCCGCAAGCACGATGTTTGTAAAGACAGGGCCTTTGCGAACCAAAAAGCGACCGGAATTCTGCTCGTAGATGAGGGTACCGGTAACATCCGCAGGAAGCAAGTCCGGCGTAAACTGAATCCTCTTGAATTCCAAACCGGAAACTTCTGCGAAAGTGCGTACGGCCAGAGTCTTAGCCAAGCCCGGAACACCTTCAAGCAATATGTGTCCGCCTGCAATAAGCGCCGTTAAAATACCGTCAACTATTTCTGTCTGACCAACAAGGCGCACAGCCGTTTCCTTGCGGCAGTAGTCAATATATTTTGCGCATTCCTCAAGCTGTTCTTTGCTAACAGAGTCATTTTCAATTTCCATAAATAATTCCTTCTAGCGGTAGATTTTCCTATAATATCAATATTTCTTATTGAATTCAATAATCGAATTTTCCGGACGGTAATCTTATCTGTTCTACCATATTACCTCTGGCTAACTCGACCGTCCGCCCCTCTGCGCCACCACCCTTCCGCCCTTCGCTATCCGCTCATCCCGCTGTGCGGGACTAAAGGGGCTCCACGGTGGCGTATATTCTCGGAATCGGAGCTTAGCTGGCGCAAATCTCTGTGCGCTAAAACGCCCATCCATGGGCTCTCTAATAGTAGATAAGGAAGAAATGTTGTATAAAAATTATTTTTGCCAACAATAAAAACACTTGTAAAACAACAAATCTGGGTTCTTAGGGCGATAGCCCTAAGCCGTGCCG
>JAGACC010000349.1 GCA_017614295.1 Treponema sp. | reverse complement strand
GCACATCTTTGCTAACACACATAGACCCTGAAACAAGTTCAGGGTGACGTAGTTGCGTTAATGGTGACGCAGTAGTGTTCCGGTTGACGCAGCGGCGTTCACGGTAAGATCGCAAGTGCTATTTCTTTTGCACAAGGACAAGAGTGCTGTAAGGCTTTAGCAAAACAAGTCCATTCTTTACCGGAACATTTTTTCCGTCCGTAGAAAATTCTGCTTTTGCATTAGCCCAACTTTGCTCAAGCGTAAACTCTATCTGCTTAGAACCAAGATTGTTAAGCACCAAAGAACTTTCCCCATCACTTTCCATTGTCCAAGAAGAGATTAAAGAAAGTTCATCCTTATTAAGCTTAGTCCCAGCCAAAGAATATGCCGCAAACTTTCCGCCAACAAAAGACTCCCTGCTGTTGCGGAATTTTATAAGCCTCTTGTAAAAGTTAAGGAGAGAGTTTTTGTCTTTTTCCTGCTCTGCTTTTGAAATTGTTTCCTTGTTGTAGATGCAGTCCTTTTCGCTTGCCCAGCTAGTCTGCATTCCATCACCCCAAAGAAAAGGCGTTCTCTTTGTCTGGTCCAAGGCACCGCTCTTCATTCCAAGTTCCTCTCCGTAATAAACAAAGGGCACTCCCTGGCAAAGAATGTACATGGATGCGGCAAGCTTCATCTTTTCAAGGTTACCCTTTAGCAAACCGCCAGCTCTTGCCTGGTCATGGTTTGTAAGAAAAGGTGCGTCCGTAAATTCCTTATTGAATTCTTCATAGCGCTTAAGCTCGTTTTCCATCATCAGGGCAAATGAATTGTTAACGGAATTCTCGTTGTTTATCTGAGAAATTATGTACTTGTCCCCCATGTCAAAGTGGAAGCAGGAAAATATACCCTTCATGTACTGGGCCCTTATTCCGGAAGAATCCCACACTTCGCCAACGCAGTAGCATCCGCTATTTACGCTCTTGCAGTAAAGCACCATCTCTTTCCAAAAGTCCACGGCGCGGCTTGTTCCGTCGGAAGTTCCAGCGGAAAGTTTTACCAAATCGTACAAATGTCCTGCAGCGTCAAAACGGAAGCCGTCAACACCCTTGTCCAACCAGAACTTCATCACCTTTTTAAATTCCTCGCGAACTTCTTTGTTGTCGTGGTTAAAGTCCGGCATGGAGCGGCTAAATTCCCCTGCGTAAAAATTGCCCTTGTAAGTTTCATCCTCATTCCAAAGCTTGTGACCCATTGCGCTTGTATTGGTATTGTAGCGACTGTCCGTGGCTTCTATCCAGCGGTACCAGGAATGGTGAGCGTCTTCCGGATTCCTTGAAGCAACAAACCACGGATTGTGTACGGAAGAATGGTTAAAAGGCATGTCGATTATCAAAGAGATGGACCTTTTTTTGCATTCGGCAAGAAGAAGCTCAAAGTCTTGCATAGTGCCGTATTCCGGGTTAATGGAATAATAGTCGTCAACGTCGTAGCCGTGGTATGAATGGGAAGGCATTATTGGCAAGAGCCAGATACCGGTTATACCAAGGGATTCAAGGTAGTCAAGTTTTGAGCATATACCCTTAAGGTCTCCAACACCGTCACCGTCTGAATCTGCAAAAGAGCGGACAAACAGGCTGTAGTAAGCGCCCTGCCCCGCACCCTTTGCAAGACGGGAATAACTTTCATTTTTGGAACAAGAAAAAAAACTCATAGGCGATAATAAAATAATAAGGATTAGAATTGTTTTGGACATATTTATTTTAAAAATAGAAAAAAATTCCTTCATCTCTAGCACCTGCTTTAAAACAAACAACCCCCGGCTTTTACCGGAGGCTAAAAACTATTCAGCATTTTTCCATGCATCAACAAATTCTATCATGAACTGCTGAATGTCGCTGAACCATTTCTTTTGGAATGCGCAAGCCTCTTTTCCAATGTAGCGGAAGTGCCAGCTCTCCCAGCGGAATCCCGTAACGTCTTCATAGCCCTGCGGAAAGGAAAGTGACCATCCGTATTCAGAAGCGTGTGCGTATAGCCACTTACCCATAGGCTTGTTTGCAAAGTCGTTGCTAAGCTCACCATAGTCAACCGCAGTACCAAGCTGGTGCTGACTGGTTCCTTCGCGTGCGCTTTCCCTCTCCGCTTCCTTTAGTCCGTCCACTTCCACCCAGTGCTGGAAAAGATTCTTCTGGTATGCATACGAGCGGTATGTAGAAAGAACGTGAATCCTAACACCATCCTTTAGGGCAGCAGCACTCATCTCTTTAAGAGAGGCCTCCGCTTCCGGACGAAGTGAAAGATTGTTGCGGCTTATCGTGTACAAGTCATTCTTTACAAGAGCCTGCAAATCTTTGGGAACATAGGCTTCACCAACATTGTGCTTCTTGTCTATAAGATACAAAAGAGAAAGGTCGTCGCTGCGTGTCTTTTTATCCTCTTCCAGAACCTTGTGCAAGTCGGCAAGAAATTCTTCGGGACTTCCGTTGGGAATTGCCTGCTTAGCCCTCTTGGACATAGAAGACAAAACACGACCCAGCTTTTCCACTTCGGGATTTACCTGTGGAGCGGGAGCAGCTTCCACTTCATTCTTCTGCTGAACCTGTACATCCTCATTTTTGGAAGCAGTGTCCTTTGAGCCTTGGGCAACAGCCTTATTCATGCAGGAAGAAAATCCAACTGCAAGAAAAGACGCTGCCAGCATAAGAGAAAGAAATCCAATATTCCTACGCATCACTAACCTCGGTAACAGAGTGAATTATAAAAAATGTGTCGTAGAAGCCCGTACGCTCAAGAGCATGGTGGGCAGCATCCGACGGATTCATTATAAACACTTTTGTTCCGAATTCCAAGCCGTCATTGATGCAGGCAAGAACAACCCCGGTTCCAGCGGAGTCCATAAAGATAATCTTGTCCATATCAAGCACGACGTTCTTTTCTTTTATATAGCTGTAAACCTTTTCCGAAACTTCCGTAAGGTTGTAGGCATCAAAAACACCCGCAAGCTCAAGAAGCCTGTAGTTGGGGCCGGTTTTTTCCAGAACTGTAAGCTGGTCCATTACTTATTGCCTCCCAGATATTTGAATATAAGAATTGTAATGTCGTCATCCAAAGCGCGGGACGTAAAATGAACTAGCGAATCGTAGGTAAACTGTGCCATCTTGTCCGCAGGGAATCGTGAATTTTCCAGAAGCGATGCCTGTGAGCGGTTCTTTCCAAACTGTTCGCCGCGGAGAGACTTGGATTCAATAAGTCCGTCCGTACAAATCATTGCAATGTCTCCGGCAGAAAGCTTTACCTTCTTTACGTGCAGGTATTTTTCCAAATCTTTGGAGAAGCCCAGGATGTGTCCTTCACCCTGAATTTCAATTACGTTGTTGTAAGCCCTTGTGTAAAGGAAGATAGACGGAGAGCCGCAGTTGATGTAGTACATGGTGTCCGTTGCAAAGTCAAGAAGACCAAATGTTCCGCTAAAGATTGTTCCCTTAGGCAGGTTGTTGCGAATAAAGAGGTTAACCTTTTCCACAAGGCTCTTAAAGTCATGTGTTTCCGCAAGGAAGGTTCTTGTAATAGACTTCATAATAACCATGCTCATGGAAGCAGCAATACCCTTACCGCTCAAAGCACCAATAATAAAGAGGTGTCGCGTGTCTGTAAGGCGGATAAGGTCTACGAACTCACCACCAATGTTGTGGGCAGGAACCATTCTGTAGCCGCAGTCAATCTTTGGATTTTCTATGCGGTCCATGTTTTCCTGGATAGAAGTAATGATCTGGCTGGACATCTTGATTTCCCGGTTAACGGTACCAACAACAGCTTCGTTCATTATGTTCTTGAGGTAATAGCCAATTACGAAGAAGTTTGAATAAAGCCTTGTAAAGACTTCCATATCGTAGTCATTGTATATGTTACCGGAATCCTTAGCGCCAAGGAATATTACTCCAATAATGTGGCGGCCTTCGTTAAGCATTATGAATGAATCAGAAGATGTACTGTTAAGCAAAGAAAGAATTTCTCCGCGCACCCTTTCCAGAGTGTAGTCCTGCTTCATAAGCTCCCTGAATACGATTGGCTTCTTTAGGTTCAGGAGAAGGTCAAAGGCTTCGTTTGCAATAGGAATGGTAACCTTGTTCTTTTCATCTTCCTTTTCGAATATTGGTTCAAGGTAGCCGTTTCCAACATCAATAAATACTTTTATAAAGCCAGAGTCAACGTGCTTTACAAATGCGTCTTCCACCCTGCGAACAACATCAGCAGGATCGTCTTCAAATTCAATGGAAGTAATGTCCTTTTCAAAAGCGGCTGCATAGCGTGTGTCGCGGAAGAAGGCCCTCTTGTTTGCAAAGTTGCTTATTGCGGTACAAGCAAAAAGGATAAGCAATAATCCTGCTACAAAAAGAATAAAGAAAAGCTTTGTGTTAACGGAGTTGAGCTTCCAGAGTACGGCAAAGAGGCTTCCTCCAAGAACTGCCGGTAAAGCGTAGCGGATTAGGAAGGTAAGCGATGCGCGCAAGAAATACTTCTTGTCCCAAATTTCATTCGTAGAATCTGACTTTATAAAGAACATCACCTGAGGCAAGAATCCTATAGCTAAAAGGCTAGTAATCATTGTCTGGTAGGTGGTGGCATAATTCATAAATCCAAAGAGGGAGAATGAAAGGAATACACCTAAAATTACAATCATTATGCGCTGACGGTTAAGAAGGCTCTTTGTGTTTTCCGCACGGACAAGCAGCATAAGGACGGAAAGCAGAGGAAGGGCAATCGTGTAGGTAAAAACGTATGTCGGGTACCATGTAAGCGGGAATTTTCTGCTAAGCAAACCAGAGAAGATAAGCCCCGATGGAATCTGAAAGTCGCCGTCTTTGGTAACAACAAAATTGTTAAAGGCATTCTTGTGGAATACAACGTAAAGGGCAAGCAGGTTCAATACCCACTGAACAAAAGTAACAAAGCGGTTCCTTTTTTCTTCCGGGAATTTTACTATAAAGGCGCAGCAGGAAACGCTGAACCAGCCAATAAGCATAAATGAAAGCTTACCCACAAGCTTTGCCATCTGGTTTGGACCCCAAAGACAAAGGGCAAGGGTCATAGCCATCATTCCATAGACCGCTGAATTAAAGAGGATTATGTTAACAAGTTTGTTTATGTCCTTCTTAGGCGCATTCTTCTTTGTGTCCGCACTAAAAGAAAGCAGAAGCATTCCTATGGCGAAGAATAAATTCAATATAAAAAATATCAGTCCGTTCATTTTAGTCCACCACCTTTGCAACCATCATAGTCACATCGTCGCGAAGTTTTTTGCCGCCGTTATAGGAAAGAACAAGGTCTACAATATCGTCAACAAATTCCTTGGGATGCTTTTTTGCGCTGGAACAAAGCGTATTCTTGTAAAGCTCCGTATCTCCAAGCTCTGTACCGCTGTCGTCCATAACTTCGGAAACACCGTCGGAAGCCATAAGGATAACGTCTCCCCTGTAAAGCTTCTGTGTAGCAACCTGAACGTCCGGAATATCGATAATTCCAACAACCGAACAGTTGGAGGTAAGAGGCTTAATCTTGTAACCGCTAGGCGTCCTTGTAATTACGATAGGGTCAGACATTGATGCGTTTACATAAGAAATGGTCATAGCGGAAGTGTCCACAATGCCAAGGAAAAGAACCGTGTACTTGTCCTGCAGGCTCATGCTCTTAATAGCCTTATCCACAGCCTTAATCATTGCGGGAAGGTCGCTCTTGTTTTCAAGAATCTTTACGGTGTTCATCACCAAACCCATAACCAATGCAGCCGCAAGACCCTTACCGGAAACGTCTCCAAGCATAAGAAGCGTTTTTGTACGGCTTATCGGAAGAACTGAATAATAGTCACCAGAAACGTTTACAAGCGGACGGAAGTATGCCGCAAGCTCAAGGTGCTCAATCTCCGGCATAACAGCTGGAAGGAAGGAGCGCTGGGTTTCCGCAAGCTGCTGCCACTCCTGCGAAAGTGAAGAAATCTCTGCAAGGTCGCTAATCGTCTTTGTCCTGTTTTCAAAGCGGCAGAATTCTGAATAGAGGTTGTCGTATATCGTTGAATCAAAAAGCTTGGTGTAGCGGCAGAAAATATAGAGGTGCTGGCCTTCGTTAACCATAAAGAAACCGCGTGACTTTTTAATAGAAGAAACAATACCGTAATTGTCTCCTATAAAATACACACCGTTCTTCCAAGATTCAGGAAAGTTCATGCCAAGGGTGTTAAGCACGTCCTTGTCGCAGGTAAGGCGGTTGGGGCTGTTGTAAAGAACATAATTCTTCTTGCGGTCAATAAAAAGCACTGAACAGTCGGCCTTCTTCTCCAAAACCTCGGAAATGTTGTCATAAAAGTCGTCCAAAGAATAGCAGTAACGTAGCTGCTCAAGAAATTCAGTAAGAAAAGAGGTTTCACCCGTAAAAAGAGCAGACTTATACAGTTCGCCGTCAAAATAACCGCGCAGCTTTCTTGTTATAAGAAGGATGGCAAAGAAAAGAGTCGTTGCAGAAATCCAGGAAAACAGCGGTGAATACGATCTGTTCTCGTTAAATTTAGGCACTATGCTCACAGCCAGGAAAATAAAAACTACCAACAAAAGAGCGTCCGTTGCCAAAATCACAAGCCGGCGTTTTGTTTTATACATAAATACCTCTTCAAACTAAAAGTCCAATAAGTCAATTTACTATCGGCATTTTTTGAAATCTTCTATATAAATACAGTGTATACCGAAAATTCCATTCGCGGTAGTAGCTATTTGCAGATTTTAGAAATTTTTTTTTATCTGGACGGCATCCCACCTTCCACTGTGCCCGGCCCTCCGGTTCCGGTCAAACTCCATGCAATTTCTACCCGCTTTCCAGGGTTCCGGGGGCCCCTACCCCCTCCATTGCTTTGCAACGGCTCCGCCGCCCTTCCAATCGGGCGTAAGTTGCACCGTAAAAGCCTGGCACCGACATGATTTTTGCTAAAAAACATTGCTTTTTGCATAAAGATTAGCCCTGCCGGCTTAGCGGAAAAGTACGCGCTTTACACAAAACTGTCATTGCCAAGCGTGACGTGGCAATCTTTTTAGCGGATTACCGGATCAAGTCCGGTAATGACATGGGGCTTAATAAGAATGTTGTCTTGGCATAAGGGATTAGCACTACCGGCTTAGCGGAAAAATATGCGCTTTACAAAAAACTGTCATTGTCCAAGCGTGACGTGGCAATTTTCTTAGCGGATTACCGAATCAAGTCCGGTAATGACATGGGTTATTGGCTGGGGATTTTGAACAAACATACGCCGTCGTGGAGGGGCGCGGAGCGTTGGCGGTGGGGATTTGTTAGCGGAGTGATAGCAGCGGGGAAATTGGTAAATCGTTTTGCTGAGATTTTGAATTACCAACCACCGGCAATGGAGGCGAAGGCCGGACTCGCAACGAAGTTTCAAGCGCCCCCGGAAGGACGGTGACGAATAGGCGTATTCGGTCGGATTAGGTAAAAGGTAAAATGGTAGAGCGGACAAAAGTATCGTCCAGAAAGAGATAAAAAACTACGATTTAAGATTGATTTATTATATTTACAGATAACTTGCAGAATTTCCGGTTACTGAATTGTTTGAAGTCTCCACTATCTGACGGCTCACAACCATTGCAATCCTGTCGATTGCGCTGTTTACGTAAAGTTCATCCTGGATTTTTGTTTTTAAATCTGCAATGCGTTTTGCCTGTGTCGCAGAATTTTTTTTAGGGCTTCTAACCGTCATTGTGAATCTTACTCCGAAAAAGCATTAACAATATGGTGCACCGGCTCCAGTCCCGGAACATCTATGGCAAGAACGTCAAAACGAATTATCTTGTTACTATATTGTCGATGTTTTTGGAGGTAACATTTAGCAGTTTTGATTATCTTTTGTTGCTTTCTGCTACTTAGGACAGCCGCAAGCATCTCCGGACTGCCATTAGGAAGGGTTTTTACTTCAACAAATGCCAAAATTTGACATTTTAAGACTATTATATCTATTTCCCCAGCGGGAATGTGGAAATTTCTTTCTAGTATGGTGTAGCCTTTTTCCCTCAGAAACGAACACGCCCTGTCCTCCCCTTTAAAACCGACAGTTCGTGTGTCTGCATGAGAAGGAATTATAAGGCCTCCAGTTCACCGATGTCTGTATCAAATTCAGAAGCGTCTATTTCCTGAACGGAATCCTGGGCAGCGGAAGGAACACAGTCAAGCTTTTTGCCCGCAGTTACCAGGAAAGGTACATTCCAGCGGGTAAGAGCGATAACGTGATACTTCTTTGCAGGATGATTTGCCGCAAGAAACATATTTACGCCGTCGTCAAAAAAAACAGGAGCAGAGTAACAGACTCCTTCGGTTATTTGATCACATTTAATCTTTGTAGGTGCCATTTTTTTTCTCCACTTTTAGTATGTAAGCAAAAATACCGGCTACCGCATACCATGTATTTTCCGGGATACAACTGCCAACGTCATACAGTGACAGGACATTCTCCAAAACGTCATCCTGGACAACAGGAACATTGTTCTCTTTTGCTATCTCTACCATTCGTTGCGCAAGAAGACCGTTTTCCTTGATTGAAATGAACGGGGCGGGAAAACCTTCCGGGTACTTCAAAGCCACGGCTGAAAATTTTCTTAACTCGTTCATATCTCTTCTTCCACAAAAGACGGAACTTCATTTGTGGCACAAATTCCGTCGATGCAAGCAGAGTCGGAATAGGTTACAGTCACAGGCTCTTTTAGGTTCATGCCGGAACTTAAAATACCTCCAAGCCGCAATTCTTCTGTTTTTACTTCAGAAGGCAAAAGCGGCGGTAATGTACAGAACCGCACTTCCTTCACTTTGCTTCCACTAAAGTATAACACAAAATCATAATTTGCAACAGTATTTTTAAAATTTATTTCAATTTTTTTTGTACTTTTTTCACTTAAATTTAGTAAAATTCGGATAATTCCCTTGTAAACGCTTTCGCCGAGCTGCCATTCGTAGGGAAGAAAAATCCAGTGGTTGTCGCTTGCCTTAACCTGATTAAGATAGGTAAGAAAACCTGCCTTGCTGCCACAAGAGCCTCTGTATATCTTTTTAAGAAAATTTTCATCTTTTGCCGACGACTTGGAACCCTCATCATCTTCCTTGCCATTTTCTTCCTGGGAAAAAGACTTGCCGCCCTGCCCTCCTTCCTGGCCAAAAGGAAAATCTCCGCAGAAAAGGTCCAGCACCTTCTTAACGTTTGAATCGCTTGCTTCTATTCCGTCTTCCATTAAAAGTGCCGCCGCTTCTGCCGCATGACGCTCCCTGCCGGGGAACCTTAGCGCAACAGAGCGTGCCTTTGCCATGAGGGACCTGTCTATGCGAACACCGGTCTGCTGCAAAAACAAAAAAAGCTTTGCGGAAAGTTCATCGGGGACAAAACCTTCAGCAGAAAGCATATTATATAAGGAAGAAAAATTCTGGGCACCCGCAAAGGATTCATAAGAAGCACCTGGACTTCCCTGCAAGCCGGAAGCATTTGCCGCAAATTGTGCCCTGGTAAAAGGTTCAAGCAAAATCTTTCCGTCCTTAGCAAGGTGAACGGTTGCGTTAAAGCTCTGCCCAAGAGAAAGCTTACTCTGACAGCTTACGTTAAAGCGGCTGTTTGCAAAGGAAACTGTATACTGCCCCTGGCCATTGTCCGAAAGCACACGAACAAAAACAGACTGCCCTTCTTTTAGGGATACATTCTGGAGAGACTGGCTGTTTATAAAAACATTGTTCTGAACGTAGGGGGTCATGGCTTTTAAAACAAAAAAAACGGCCGTCGGTTAAGATAACTTCGGGCCGTATTATTATAGAAAAAATTATTTCTTCTTCTTTGCGTCCTTGTTGGAAGCGGCTTCTGCAGCTGTTTCTGCCTTGATTTCTGCCTTGAGGCTTGCTTCTCTTTCGTCAGCGGCCTTTGCAGCAGCCTTAGAAGCAGCCATCTCTGCGTTTGCCTTTGCACCGATAAGAGTCTTAATCTTAGCAGCCTTACCAACCTTCTCGCGGATGTAGTAGAGCTTTGCACGGCGAACCTTACCAGGGCGTACAACCTCAACCTTCATAACACGAGGGCTGTGGATCGGGAACACGCGCTCAACGCCAACACCGTAGCTTTCCTTGCGTACAGTAAATGTTCTTCCGATTCCTGCGTTCTTGATGCAGATAACCAAGCCTTCAAAAACCTGGATTCTCTTTGTTTTTCCTTCGATGATTTCAAAGTGAACTTTTACAGTGTCGCCAACCTTGAATGTTTCTGCATTAGGTTTCTTCTGCTGTTCACCAATGGTTCTAATCAAGTCCATTTTATTCTCCATTCAGCTCTTTCCGCTCAGAGGCAGCCTTATTTTTTCCGGCAAGCCTTTTAAGTCTTTCCTGGACGGAACGCAATTTTCTTTTTTGCTTACGGTCATTTTTGTAGTCAACATGCTCCGCAAGTTCTTCGATCATCTTTTCGGCCTCCAAAGTAAGAGTACCCGTAAGCCGCGCCTGAGCAATCAAGTCAGGTCTGTTCATAAGCGTCTTCTGCAGGCTCTTTCTTAAGCGCCACTTCCGGATTTCTTCGTGGTTGCCCCCGGTCAAAACAGAGGGAACTTCCATGCCCTTGTACACTTCCGGCCTTGTGTACTGGGGATATTCCAGAAGGTTCGAGTTAAAGCTTTCCTCGTCCAAAGATTCGTGGGTAATAACGCCGTCCACCAAACGGTAAACCGCATCAATAACGACCGTAGCCGCCAATTCCCCGCTGGACATAACGTAATCACCAATGGAGATTTCGTCGTCAACGTAGTAATCTATTATCCGCTGGTCAATACCTTCGTAGCGCCCGCAGATAAAGACGATTTCTTCCTTTTTACTCAGTTCCTGGGCTTTTTTCTGGGTAAAAGGCCTTCCGCCAGGTGTTAGGTACACCGTATGCTTCTTGTAGGCCTCCACACTGTCCAAAGCCCTTCCAAGAGGTTCTGGGAGCAAAAGCTGCCCGGCACCTCCGCCGTAGGTCGCGTCGTCACAAGTTTTGTGTTTATCAAGGGCAAAATCCCTGATATTCACCAAATCGTAGGCAATAATTCCCTTTTGAACCGCCTTCGCCATGATCGAATTTTCAAAAAATGCGCGCGGAATCTCTGGGAACAAGGTCAGCACAGTAAATTTCACAGGAGTTACTCCAGAATCCAGAGGTGCATCAACTGCATCTTCTTGCCCTTAACGTCAACCGTCCCGATAAATTCATTCTTAAAGGGAACAAACACCGTCCGCATTTTACCGCTTTTGGTGTGCTTGACTTCATCAGACAAAAACTTACAGTTCTCGGACAGCAAAATCTCAACGAGATAACCCGATCCGCCTTCCATTACGTTTGTGACTGTACCAACAACATCTTCTTCCGAAGCTGCAGCCGGTGCGGTGCTTACCGCCGTGTCCTTATACCATACCGAACAACCCTTTAGGTCTTCGACATACCACTCATCCTTCTGCAGAGGATGTGCTTTTTCGCGGGGAACTACGATCTCCCACCCGTTGTATTTTGCAGCTTCTTCGGGTGAATTGATTCCCGCAAGTTTCATGTACAGAGTAGCGGCAGCCTCTTCGGTTGATTCAACCTTAAAGATCTTCTTTTCCGTTCCGTCTGTAAGAGTCACTTCTTCCATATCCGCAAAGTGCGAATACTCGCCGGAAGCGCTTTCCACTCTAAATTCGCCCGTAAGACCATGAGACTTTCGGACAAAACCTACAACAAACTGCTCTACCATCAGCTTATACCTGCATCCTTTCCGAACAAATCAGTCAAGGATTTCCAAGCTGTAACGAACGCCGTCTTTGTTTGAACAGGCGCTTAGAACTGTGCGCAGAGCCTTTGCAATGCGGCCGTATTTGCCGATAACCTTGCCAATATCGCCCTGAGCAACGCTTAGCTGAAGAACAGGTCCGCGTTCGCCCTCGGTTTCCGTTACAGAGACTGAAGAGGGATCATCGACCAATTGTTTTGCTATAAATTCAATCAGGTCTTTTTCCATTCAATAGCTCCTCGTAAACTTATTTGGCGATTTTCTGTCCGGTTACTGAAAGTCCGTGCAAGTTGAAGATTTTCTTTACTGTGTCTGTTGGCTGTGCACCTACAGAAAGCCAGTACTTTGCGCGGTCTTCATTGAACAAAGACTGCTTTCCCTCTGCAGCGATCGGATGGTATTCACCAATCTCTTCGATTGTCTTTCCATCGCGGGGCTTGCGGGCATCCATAACTACGATACGGTAGTCGGGGCGCTTCTTTGTACCAAACTTCTTAAGTCTGATTTTAACCACTTGATTTCCTCCGTGGGTCTTTTAAACCCTGTAATCTTTGCCTGCACAGTTTTACCCATGCATAGCATGAACACTTATATTATTGAAAAACAAAGATTTAGTCAATCGGATAAGCGCGAATTTGTAGCCCAGAAAGCCCAGTTTTTTCATGCCAAAGCCTTCTAAAAGCAATCTTCTGGACGAACCTTTTATACGCTCTACCATTTCATTTTTTGGCTAATTCGACAGAACATGCCTTTGCGCCACCCGCTTTCCAGGGCTCCGCTCCCGCTCCGGCCCGCCTCCGGCGGTCTGGCTACGCCACCCTTCCAATCGGGCGTAGGGTTGGTTTACCCTCCTTATATCAGCAGGGAGGCCTAAAAAACGCAATATCATTTACAGCCTAGCAACCGCTAATTTCCTTAAGCAAAAAAATCCTGCCAAATTTGCATTACCAAGAAAAAAACATATTGAGGGGCACATAGTTTTGGTGCATTAAGTTAGCTAAAACTAACTACATGCATATTATATTTTATTTGCTTTTTTTTCAAGTGATATTGCAGGTTATATCTTAAATTTTCTGGGTTTCTAATTTTCGCAAAACCAATGCTCTTTACCGTCGGAAAATTTTAGCAGAAAATCAACTTCGGCAAGGCAAGTGTCGGAATATTTTTCTCCTTTGTAAAATGACTTTACAATAATTTGCGAAGAAGCCCATCCTG
>JAGACC010000348.1 GCA_017614295.1 Treponema sp. | reverse complement strand
TCCTTCATCTTAACGCAGTACGGACACCAGGATGCTCCGTAGTAGACAAAGTAGTAGTCCGCCTTTAGGTCTTTTTCCGTAAGGAAATTGCCTTCTTGGTCTTTTACGAAGCCAGCAAATTTTTGTGCCATTACATTTTTTGTGCACGAGATAAATAGAAACGAAATGAGGATTGCGAGTGGAAAATAGAATGCTTTTTTCATGTTGGTTAAAGTTCTTATTGTTGTAGTACGCACTGTCCAGAAACCAGTATGTAATGCTGAGGGCACGTAATACAGTTTCCGTCTTCATCCTCCGAAACGCAAGGTGCTGTATTAGGTAGAGTTTGAGTTGGTGTAGAAGATGTTGTTGTGGCCGGCGTTTCTGGTTCGTCTGAGCTTGAGCCTGAGCTTGAACAAGATGCAAAGCAGACTGCTGCTATTAATATGGATGCGGATAATAGTCCTGCTATGCAGAGTGATATTTTCTTTTTCATAATTACTCCATAGTAAGGTTGGTCTTTTATAAATTATACTTTATTTTGGGTTTTGTAGCAATGATTTTTTTTGTTCATTGTGTTTCGAGAGCTTCTGCCACACCTTTTGCAAAGTGGCTTAGCCGGGATTGGAGGGGGTACGGAGTACGTGCGTAAGCACCGCTCCCGGTTAGGGAGCAATGGGTTGTAAACAACCACTGCCGGAAAGCCCGTAAAAAAATGACATCCCGCAAGGCGGGCAGTATAAAAGGGCATTCGCTCCAGAAAAGTGGGAAAAATCGGATGATACAAAAAAAGCGTTTTGGCTTGACATAAGTTTTTCTTCGTCTGATAATATTCTTATGAGAAACTTAAAACTATTTTTTGCGGGACTTTTGCTTACGGTTGTGAATGCGGCAGTTCTTTTTGCCGGGACGTCTTCTTACATACGCATCGTTGATCCGGATGACGGTTCTTCAAAATACCCATACAATATTGACAATATTGCCCAGGTTAAGTACCAGTTTGCAGGGCAGGTTTCTGCTGACTGCAAGGCAATCCGCGTTTTGTGGTCTCCGGGATGCGACGGCCACGATGCCATAGACGAGTATCTTATAAAAGGTTCAAAGCCAATAAAGGGTTTTACCGTTGACGATTTTTACCTTAAGAAATTCAAGGCGGGCGACAGCAAGTTTGAATATAATGCAAGCGGTGCTTTTGAAAACCTTGCATGGGGAACCAACTGCTACCGCTTTATTGCCTACTTTAACGACGGTCACCTAAAAACAACCCGCCTTACCCTTTACGTGCATGAGGGCGGCGCTGCGGAAATGGGAAAGCCTGTTATCTATCTTTATCCCCAGAAGAAGACCAACGTAAAGGTTAACGTAAAGCCAGAGGGTAAGTTTACAAAGACGGAACCTGCCATTGGCAAGAAGGGATGGAGTGTTACCGCTTACCCGGACGGACGCATTGTTAGCGGAAAGACCGAATACCCATATCTTTTCTGGGAAAGCGAAGACAATTCTGAACCTATAGACCTTTCACACGGATTTGTTGTTGCAAGCGGAGACATGGAAAAATTCCTTAACGAAAAGCTTACAATTCTTGGCCTTAACAAAAAAGAGATTGAAGACTTTATGGAATTCTGGCTACCAAAGCTTACCGCAAGTCCTTACGAGTTTATAACCTTCTATTCAAAGGAGATGATAGACGCAAAGGCACCTCTTACTGTAAGCCCGGCTCCGGACAGCATTATACGCGTGTACTTTGACCACAAGCCTCTTGAAAAGCCTATCGAAACTGAAGAACAGGTTCTTGTACCTGCCAGCAGAAAGGGTTTTGCAGTGGTAGAGTGGGGCGGCAGAAACTATAAATAGACCTGTTCGGAAACTATGTTCCCTCACAGGTTGCGAGTTTAAAATCGCTAAAATAGCGCGATTTTAAACATCGCATTTCAAAGTAACCTGTTCTGAAACTGAAGTTTCCGAACAGGTTTAATGAGAATTTTTCCAAGCAACCTACGCCCGATTGTAGCGGCGCAAGGGGGCTTGTACCCCGTAGCGGTCCCGCCTGTGGCGGGACTGAAACCGCGGAAAGCGGGGAAGGCAAATGCATGCTTGTTTTTGAAAAATCAATGTTTGCCCAACACGAAAAGTGCCGTCCAAATTAAAAAAACTATTTGATGAAAAATTTTATTTTGCTTTTTTTTACAGCCATTTCTCTTTTGTATTTTTCTTGTGCATCTCAGCAAGTAAAAACATCGCAGCATGTCCAATATGCATATCCCGGGGACAGGGCTATGTGGGCTCATATTTTTTCTCTTTCAAAACCCTTTGCTTTGCCGGAAGGGGAGTCTGCTTTTCCGCGTGCGGTGATAATTCCCCATCACGACATTACGGCTTTGCGGCAGAACAGTTTTTATTCATCTCTTTCTGCTAAGATTAAGCCCAAGGTTGTGGTGGTTCTTTGTCCTGACCATTTTGAGCGGGGAAAGAATTTGATTACTCTTCCAGAAAAGACACTTTTTGAAACTCCGGACGGGGAACTTTGTCTTTACAAGGCTCTTTCGGATGAACTTAAAAAGTCTGAACTTGGAAAGTACCTTTGCCTTCAGGACGGAATTTGGCGGAATGAGCACGGGATTTTTGCCCACACACCTTTTATTGCCCACTATTTTGAAGGAGCAAAATTTCTTCCTATTCTTTTAAAGCCCGAATCTTGCGCAGAAAATTCTGAAGTTTACAAAAAGCTTGGCGAATTCCTTGCTAAGACACTTCCTAGAGAAAGTCTTGTCCTTGCTTCCGTAGACTTTTCCCACTACCAGATTCCCCGGATGACTGCAATGCACGATTATGTTTCTATGAACACGATTGCAAATTTGGAGGATGTTACAAACCTTGAAGTGGACAGCCCGGAGTCTCTTACAGCGGTAATTTCTTTTGCAAAGGCTTCCGGATCTTCTTTCCCGCTTCTTGTGGACAGAAGTTCTACCTACGACTATGTTCCTGATGAAAATATTGTTTCTACTTCCCACCAGTACTGGGCATTTTATCCCAAGCTTAGCCAGCGTGAATTGGATTTTTTTGCAAAGAGGGCTGTTTCTTCCGGGCAGAGGGTAAATCTCTTGCGCTGCGGTGAAGGGAAGAACTGCACGGTTCTTATTGCGGGAAGCGGTTCTCTTGGGGCTGGAGTGCGCACTTTTTGGGCTTGGGACCGCTACGGTTTTGAAAAGGATAAAGCTTTGCGTTCACTAAGGGATGCGTCTGGAACTGAGGCTCGTTTTTTTAAGGGCTTTGACGCTTATGTTTTTGATCCGCCTCTTGGGAATGAGCCATATCTTGCGCTTAGGAAGGTTGTTCACGGCACATGTCTTTGCGTATGGGTTTGTCCGCTTGAAAAGATGGGCTTGGCTTCTGGTCTTTGCTCTTCCTATTACACTTGTACAGGAGATGCTGTAGAGGGGGCTGGCTCTGCTTTTGTGGCCGGGGCTTCTTTTGTAAAGAAAGAAAAACTTCCCTGCGTTAACATTCTTGTGCTTCAGGATGGGGCGGGGGCAAAGGATAAGTCTTTGGGGAATGCTAAAGGGCTTGGCGAAGTAATTAAGGCTTCTGCAAAGAAATTGCTTTCTGAATACGACTGCGTTATTGTAAGGAGTTCGGACGGCTCTTTTGGGGCAAGGGCATTTCTTAGGGGTAAAGGCAAGGACAAAGGCACATCTGTAAAAAATACCGTGGTAGAAGAAGATCTTGGCTTTTTATGCTTAGCGGAAGGCTCATCAGGAAGCGGTGCATTTTTGGCTGTAAACTGGCAGGACGGAACCTTAGAAAGGGAATCCTTTTCCTACCAGCTTAGCGAGAGTGGCTTACCTCCCAGAGTCTTTCAGGGACAAGGAGAGAATGAGCCTCCCAAAAAGTCTGTCTGGGGATTTGACCGTTAGCACATAGCCGCAAGAAGATCGTTCTTGGATGCCATAGCCGCTTCTTCTGCAGCATCTGCCAAGTCGCCAATGGTAAGGCTTCCGTCTTTTTCCTTTTGCAAACAGGATTCCGACTTCTTCCAAGCGCACAAAATTCCGCGTGAAGAATTAACCGTTCCGCCCGCATTCCTAAGAAGGGTAGCCGCAAGCTTAGCACCACCGCCCTGAGCTCCGTAGCCTGGAATTAAGAAGAAGATTTCCGGATGCTTTGCCCTAAGCTCTGCCGCATTTTCCTCGTTTGTACAGCCAACAACCGCACCAACAGGACTGCATGTCTGGGCAGCAAAGTCTTCCGTAGCCTTAAATGCCCTTTCAAGACGGTTAAGCTCAGCCCCGATTCTGTCTAGCAAAAGACCGCCCGCTTTAAGCTCCTGGCCTTCAATATCCGTCATGCCGGGGTTGCTTGTTCTAAAAAGGACAAATACGCCCTTGCCCTTGGATGAACACCAGTCGGTAAAGGGTTTTAATGTTTCAAAGCCCATGTAGGGGTTAACGGTTATAATGTCTGTTTCAAAATCGCCGGAAAAGTGACCCCTTGCATAAGCCTCCGCAGAAGCCGCAATGTCTCCGCGCTTAATGTCGCTTATGGCAATAAAACCTGCCTTTTTTACTTCGCGTAAAGTTTCTGCGTAAACCTTAAGACCTTCAAGACCCATGGCTTCGTAATAAGCAATCTGAACCTTAAAGCAGCAAGCAGAACCCTCGCTTTTTACCCTGCTGATAATTTCCTTATTGTAGGCAAGAGCCGCCTGTGCAGGACTTGAATAATTCTTTGCCACGCACTGGGGAATATAAGACGGATCTGTGTCCAGTCCAACGCAAAGCGGTCCAAATTTAACTGCCGCTTCCTGTAAAATCTGCATATTGTGTTTCATAGCTGCGATTATAGCATAGCGCTGCCAGTTAGAAAATAGGACAGCTTCAAAAGTCACTCTTTCAGATTCTGAGTCAAGCTCATAATGACCAGTTAATTGATATTGCTTGTTCTAGTCTTTAGGACGCTGCTTTTTATTTCATTAGGTCGGCTCTTTTTTGGTGTTCGGCAATTATAGGGTCCCAGTAGGAGTTGTATTGGTCGCTGTTATAATAGACGTCAATTCCTGCTTCTATATATTTTCTTTCCAGATCCGTTGGAATTCTGTAGTTTTCATCATCATAACTTTTGGTGGGGTATATGGAACCCCAATAGTCGTTAAGGTATGCCCCTTTTGACTTTAAAATGGAAGCGTCCCGCATGGTCTTTATTTCATGATGGGCTACCCCGTCAACCGGTTTTTGGTCGAACATAGAGCTTCCGCTGTTTCCTGTATTTGCCTCGCTCCACCAGACAGCGGTAATGGCTGTTAGGGTTACAGTCCTTGTCCTTTCTTCCCCGCTGTCTTTGTTTCTTGCGGAAACGGAAAAAGTATTTTTGTCCAAGGCCTTCCATGTGCCGTACCACTTTGAGCCGTCGCTCCAAGTGCTGTCTTTTTTGTTGTAGCCGGGGTCTTCCGGTGAAGGATGAATTTCTGAAAAGCTTCCGTCTGCGTAAAAGTGCATAAAGCCTATCCATTCGCTGTATTTGTCATAAAAGCCCCAGGACATAAAGCTGGAAAGGTATTCAGACAGTTCTTTTGCGTTCTTTGGCTCAATGAATTTTGGCTTTTCTTCCGACAGATATCCCCCAAAGACCCAGCCAAATTCTGGCTTCTTGCCCTTCCACTCGTAGCGGGGGATAAGGATTTCCACCCAGGGGGCTGTAATGCCGTCTATGGTAGCCTCTTTTCCTATTGCGATGATTTTTACCGGGAGGCGGTAGCTAAGGCCACAAATCTTGTTGGAGCCAAGGTTTGGCTTGTCCCTTACGCGAAGTCCGTCTTCTGCGGTGACATACATTTGTGGGATGATTTTTCCGCCCTTAAAGAAGCGGCTTGCGTCCGCAAAGGCAAAGGAAAGCGTGCAGAAGAGTATTATAGAAAGCAAAAAGATTCTTTTCATATCTTAAAGCTATTGCCATGAAGGTGTTTTGTCAAGGATATTGGGATTTTCTGCTAGGACCAAGCAATTTGGGGGGCGTTGCGGGGGTGTCCCCCGCTTGAAGGGGTGGGGAGCAAGCGCAAACGAAGTTTGCGAATGCGAGCCAGGGGAAGGCTTTCCCCTCCTTATGATTTATATTTCTATGGTGTTAAG
>JAGACC010000347.1 GCA_017614295.1 Treponema sp. | reverse complement strand
GGTGGGCAGAAATAACAAAGGCTTTGTATTCAACACCAAATTCCTTAAGAACTGCGGCTGCCTTTTTCATTGTTTCTGAGTCTGATTTTGAACCTAAAAATATTGCGACTTTCATGAACCCACTTTAGCACAGGCAAGTAGAAAATTCAAGGTTTTAGATTGGGGCTTTTTTTGGCGGACTGGGTGTTTGCATTTTGAGAATTGTAGTCTTTGCGGCACTTGCTCTTATTCCTTACTTTTTGGGGCGCTTTTCGCTTTATGAAGCTTTCCGCTATGTGGATGCCCCCTACAAGTACACGGTAGAAGCCACTCTGGTTAAAAAGAATAAGAAGGTAACCGACTACTGGTATGCAGACAAGAAAAAGTGCATGGCGGCAGGGAAAAATTATGCAGAAGTAGTAAATAGCGATGATTCTAGGTTTAGGCAGTATAAGAAGCACAAGTACAGCGTAGATTATTACCTTACCTGGGAATATTTTATTGACGGTCAAAGGCATCAGCTTACTACAAGCTCGTGGTTGGTTAGCTTTAGAAGCATTGGCAGTAAAAAATCTTTCCGCGTCTTTAGTCAGGACGGTAAGGAGTTTACCAGAGGCGATGCTACTTTTTCTTTGACATGGTTCATTATCTTTGCTTTGTGTGCCCTGGCAATGCTTGTCTTTGTATTTTGCATTCTTGGCGCTTTGTTTGGAATTTTTAGGGCTCCATTTAAAAAGAAAGACGGGGCTAGCTTTGAGGACGGAAGCTCTTCTTCTGGTAATTAATACTTCCATCCCGTAAATAGATACGCGGTCATTTTAGGGCTCGCCTTTTTCTTGGCATAGTCTAAATGACCGCGTTTTTTTTTCTACACTATGTTTTTATTCCCAACCGAATGTTGCAGGAGGCTTGTTGCTAAGGTCAAAGAAGATTGCGTCTGTGTAGGGTAGGGCTGCAATGTCGCGTACAATCTGCATAAGGTCTTCCTGTGGCAGCTGGGCAAAGCGGGCAGTCATTACGTCTTCTGAGCAGAGTGGGCGCAGTACGAATGAGCAGCGTTCCGCAGTGGAAGCGTAGGGCAGGTTTACGGTAAGGTGCTGGAATATCTTTTTGTACCAACCGTTTTTGTGCAGGGCTGTAAGGACAATGTTGTCTGCTTCGCGGGTCTGGTCTAGCCTTCTTTTGTCGCAGTATCCTTCCTGCAAAGAAAGGTCTCCGGTTTTTAATGCCGGATTCTGGTAGAGCTTTATTATGCAGCGGTTTATGAAGTTTGAAGAGTTTGTGATTGAACCGGATGCTTTTTCCAGCTTTTCCCAATTCTTTGGAATGTGGTGGAAACCTTCGCCCTCGTCGCCAAAGTCAAGCACGGAAGGGAAGCGGTAAGTTCTAAAGTCTCCCTGAACACCAACTGAGCGGACTGGAAGCACGTACTTGTTAAGGTTTTTCTTGCAGTTCTCGCAGAAGATTCCTTCAAAGCTGATTGACTGAATTTCTTTTTCTGCCTTTGCAAATTCTTCCTTGTCTGAATCCGACATTTTTCCGTTTGAGCAGAGTACGTTTATGCTTAGTCCTGGTCCCGGGAAGGGGTGCCTCATTACGAGTTCATCTTCGAGTCCAAGCTTTTTGCCTATTGAACGAACCTCGTCTTTGTAAAGGTCCTTGAGCGGTTCAATTACAAGTCCCTTTTCTATTAGCTGCTGAATTCCGTCTACGCGGTTGTGGTGGGTCTTTATAACCTTTGAATTTTTTGTTCCGCCAGATTCTATGATGTCCGGGTAAAGGGTGCCCTGTGCAAGAATCCAGTTGGAACCGTCCAAGTGCTGCTTTTCAAGAACGCTGTTGCGTACTGCAATAAAGTTTTCGCCTACAGCCATTCTCTTCTTTTGCGGATCGGTAAGTCCTTTTACTGCATTAAGGAAGCTTTCGCTTGCGTCTTCGCAGATAAAGTTGTTGAATCCGTGTGCCTTGTATGAAGATGCAACGTTTGCGCTTTCGTTTTTGCGCATAAAGCCGTTGTCTATGTGCAGTCCAAGAACCCTGTCCTGGCCAAGTGCCTTGTTTAAGAGTGCGAATGCAACTGTGCTGTCTACGCCGCCACTAAGGAAGAGTAGTACGTTTTTGTTGCCGGCATCCTTTTTTATGCTTTCCAGTATGTGGTTAAGAACAGTGTCTTCGCTCCAGTTTTTCTGCATTCCGCAGATTTCCGCAAAGTTTGCAAATATTTTGTTTCCTTCCAGGGTGTCTTTTACTTCGCAGTGGCATTGCAGGCTGAACCTTTTCTTTTCCAAGTTCTGAAGGGCAGCATAGGGGCAGTCCTTTGTTGTAGCGATTACTTCAAAGCCCTGTGGCAGTTCAAGAACTCCGTCCTGGTGGCTCATCCAAACCTGGGTGGGGGAAGAAACGCCTTTGAAAAGCGGGGAAGATGAACCTGCGCTTGTTTTTTCCAGCGATGCAAATCCAAATTCGCCTACTTCTGCCTTGCCAACTTTTGCGCCGTATGTTTGCGCCATAATGTGGTGTCCGTAGCAAAGACCCAGTATTGGAATGTCAAGATTTAGTATTTCCTTGTTGAATTCGGGAATGTCTTTTTCGTAGACAGATGCGGGGCCGCCGCTTAAGATAATTCCGCGGGTATTTTTAATAGAAGAAACTTCAATAGATGGCAGAGCAATTTCTGAATACCAACCCATCATGCGCAGACGCTTTGCAATAAGATGTGCGTACTGGCTTCCAAAGTCTAAAATAAGAATTTTTTCGCGTTCCATAGCCGATTATATTAATTCTTTTGCCGAAAGTCAACATCGCATTTTTAACAAAACTATTAGATTCAATTTTGTTGGTAGCCGTGTGGGAATGTGAGCTCCCAGAGTGTCTTGTCCTGTCGCTCCAGTTGCCGTCAAACGCCTGCGGCTTTTAGGGCTAGAGCAGGAAGCAAAGTCGCGTCATGCCAATACAGTCTTCCGCCCACTTTCCCACGCAATGTCTTTGCGAAAAATTGCTTTTTTTGGTATAGTGCGATATTGCTTTAACGGTTCTGTTAAGGGTCACTTTTCAAAGACGCCGACTAGTTGCAGGAGTTTTAGGATTAGGGTTATGATTAGGTCGCGGATTAGGTGGCGGAGGATGAAGACTATGGCTATTCCGAAGCAGGCTCCTCTTGGGGATTTTAGGAGGTAATATCCTATGGCGGCTCCAAGCGGAAGGAATATAATGCCTGAACGGAATGCATGTGAACCTGTAAAGATTTGTATAAGGAACAATCCAAGGCTTATTCCCGTCATCGTGTAGAGCAGCTTGTCCAGGTTAAAATAATATGCCACTACGGCAACTATGGAAACTGATATGTAGAACATGTAGTTCAAGGTAAAAAGGCAGCTCACGGCATTGCCTATTGCGTTGGCGGTTCTGTTTGAGCCTGCGGAGACTTCTTTGTAGGCAGGGGAGCGGCTGTCTTTGTCTATTTTTGAACCACATTCCGGGCAGACAAGGAAATTCATGTCGTCCATGCTTTTAATTGTAAAGTCAAATTCCTTCTGGCAGTTAGTGCAATATCTTTTCAAAAGAAAGCCCCTGTTTGTAATATGATTAAGTTTAGCACAATATTTGGCAAAAGGCAAAGGGGATTTTTTGCATAAGCGGTTTTGAAAAGATGTTGTGCAAAAGAAAAAGAGGCTGTTATAATATTAGCTGGAAAAATCGGGAGGTAAATATGACTTATTTTTCAAAGAAGTTTACTGCTTTTTATTCTTTTGTTGCACTTGTAATGTCTGCGATGTTGGCAAGCTGCGTTTCTGATTCTGCATCTCGTGCAAGTTCGGCAAATTCGTCCCACTCTGTTCAGGAAAAGACCGCTTCTTCAACTGCGGCTTCATCCGCTTCTGCATCTACCGAGAAGAATACAGTTCAAAATTCTGTGCAGGTTCATAAAAAGCCCATGAGCATTCAAAATGTTTCCGTTCCAAGGATAAGTCTTGACGACGGTTCCTGGCTTAACGATTTGAATGAAGTTTCACAAAAGCCCAAGGTAATTGTATTTTTTGACCGTTTTACAAGCTGGAACGAATTGATTCCTGATTTTGAAGGAAAAATTTCCCGCTTTGGTAATGTGGACTTAGTCCTTGTTGCAGACAACGATACGGCTAAAAAACGTTACGAATCTTCTGATTTGAATATATATCTTTTAAAATCTGAAAACCTAAGGGATGAATACGCACGAAGAATTTATGGAAATATGCTTGTTACTGGCAGGAATCCTTTTGCAGTATATCTAAATGAGAAAGGGAAAATTGCATACGCTGAATATTCAGAAAATCTGACGGCCCAAACCGTGCTTTCCTCTGCCAATAATTATCTTTTGTCCGGATCTGCTTCAGGAGGAAATTGCCTTCTAACGGAAAAGGGAATTTTGGTAAACGGAAGTGTCCTTGAAAAAACAGCAGAAGTGAAAGTCTTGGGTCATGATCTTACCGTAAAAGGAATGGGGGAGCGCGGTGTCTTTGTTGAAGGCAGGTCAGTAACGCTAAGCCCATTTGCAGAGAAAAAAGATTTAGCACGCATGCAGAAATACAGGCATTTAATTACTCTTTTGTAATCACAAACGTTCCTGCTGCCATTATTATGAAAGCTATGCAAAAAGAAATGCACGGAAACTCTCTGTAAATTGCGATTGAAAGCAGGGCACCGATGAATGGTGAAACTGCATAATACGAGCTTGTTCTGGCGGCACCCAAAAACCGCTGAGCCTGAATGTAGGTGAACACGCTAAGTCCATAAGCAAAAAATCCGAGCAGAATAGCAAGAAAAATAAATGATGAAAAATTGATTTTTTCTCTAGTAATCAAAGCAACAAGAATTGCACCTGTGCCTGAACCAAAGCCTTTTATAATTACAATTTTTCTTGTGTCACAATCAGAAAGTTTTCTTGTGCAGTTGTTTTCAAAACCCCAGCAAATACAGGCAAGAAAAGCAAAAATGGAATAGGGTGAAAAAGTAAGAGAATCGCTTCCTTCAAACGAGAGAATAACTCCAGCTGCGCTTGCAAGGAGAATCCCTAACCAGAGGCGGGCAGAAATCTTTTCTTTGAAAATCAAAAAAGCAATTACAGAAGTTGCCACAATCTCAAGGTTATTGATAAGCGAAATGTTTGCCGCAGAAACTTTTGTCAAAGCAGTCATAAGAAGGATTGGTGCTGCAATGTCGAGAGCAACCATTCCCGCAATGTATGGAAAATCCTTTCGAGTGATTTTTCTTGGGGCAGAACCGCTGGTTTTAGTTTTTGCAAAACACAAAGGAATCATTCCAAGCCCGGCACCCAGATACAAAAGCCCAGCCATGAACGATGGTGGAATCTGCGTCATAAGGATTTTCGAGAAGGGAGTGCTCAGTGCGTAAAGGGCTGCGGCTGTAATTGCAAGAAGGATTGTCTTTGGTTTATCTGCCATTTTGATTCCTGTTATAGCTTTTCCAGAACGACAAGCTGACCGTAGCCACGCTTTCTCACGTTTACAAGCTTGAATCCGGATCTTTCAAAACGCTCTGTAATTTCTTTTGACGAAAAGAATTCACCATTCAGATTTCTTACAAGAAAGTTTATGATTTTTCGAAGCACAAACGGAAAATTCGGGTCGGCAATGTAGAGCCTTGCATCAGGTTTTAGAATTCTTGCAGCTTCTTTTTCAAACGCTTCTTTGTCCGGGAAGTGATGATAAGCCATACATGCAATTGCAGCATCAATACTGTCGTCTTCAAATGGAGTGGAATCGCAGGAACAAAGCTGAATATCCATTTCAGGACACTTTGTTTTTGCTACTTTGAGCATTTCGTTTTCTACATCAATTCCATGTGCAACAATATTGAACCGCTCGGACAAGGTTTTTAGAATTGTTCCAGTTCCACAGCCTACGTCCAGAACCTGATCAGAATCTGAAAGCTCGATGTTGTCATAAATCAGTTTGTAAAAAACTTTAGAAAGTCTGCCTT
>JAGACC010000346.1 GCA_017614295.1 Treponema sp. | reverse complement strand
CCCTTGGCAACAGTGGTTTCGTGGCGGCTTGCAGTGTAAACGGCATTTTCCATTGCAAGGCGGCTCTTTGTAGAAACAATAATTCCATTGTCTATGAATTTGTCCGCAATGTCCACCGCTGCAGTCAAAAGTCCACCGCCGTTGTTGCGCAAGTCTACGATAATTCCGCTGACCTTTGAATCCTTAAAGGAATCAAGGGCTTCCTGCATACGGTCTGCCGTTGTGGAAGAGAATTCAGAAAGGCGTATGTAGCCAATCTTTCCTATAACACCATATTTTACGGTTGGGTTTTCTATTACAGCACGGATAAGGGTACGCTTAAAGGTAAGGTTCTTGCCGCGCTTAATAGTAACTTCTACGCTTGTGCCAACGGTTCCGCGCAGCTTGGAAAGCACTTCGTCCATGGTGATTGTAGAAGTGTCCACTCCGTCTATTTCCGTAATAAGGTCTCCAGCCTGAATTCCTGCCTTTGCACCCGGGGAATTGTCTATTGGCTGGGCAAATTCTACGTAAGCAGGCTTGTCAGGCTTATTTTCCGTAGGCTTTGTTATGCTAAGTCCTACACCGCCAAAGCTTCCGGTTGTTGTGTCTGTAATGCTTCTCCAGCTGGATTCGTCCATATACACTGAATATGGATCGTTAAGGCTTTCGAGCATACCGCGCAGGGCACCTTCGTAGAGCTTTTGAGCGTCCACTTCGTCTACATAATTCTGCTGTATATAATAGTAGAGAGAATTTATGATTTCGATATACTGTCTGTCTTTGCGGGCGCTGTCATCTGAATTAAGGGATGACTGGGCAAAACATTGCGATGCAAAAACCGTCAGCCCAAAAAAAGCCGCAGTTAAAATTACTGTCTTGCGTAAGGATTTTATAGAAATTTTTTTCATAGCCATTTCCTTGTAGTTTATCCCTAAGTTCTATTAATTTAAACAGTATTGCAGAACTTTTGTTACATACATTATAAACCTAGCCGGCAGTGGAACCAGAAATACGCTCCAGAAAAAAATTATAGACTTTTAGCTATTTGTTATGGTATAATGGTAATTATGCAAATAATACCCGTTGCAAGCGGCAAAGGTGGAGTAGGAAAAAGTCTTCTTAGCGCAAACCTTGCCATAGCTTTAGGACAAGCAGGAAAAAAAGTTCTTTTAGTTGACCTCGATTTGGGTGCTTCAAACCTGCACCTTGTTATAGGCCAGCCGTCTCCAAAAATTGGCATTGGAACTTATTTGACAGGCCAGTCTCAGTTTTCTGAAATAATCATGAAGACTGACTACGAAAACGTTGACTTTATTGCTGGTGATTCGGAAATTCCAGGTCTTACAACCCTTAGGGCCAGCAAAAAAAATGAACTCATAAAAAATTTTGAATCGGTAAACTACGATTACCTTATCTTGGACTTGGGAGCGGGAACCCACCTTGCCATTCTTGACATGTTCATTTTGTCTCCGCAGGGAATTATTGTTACGGCTCCAACGGTTACGGCTACCCTTAACGGCTATCTTTTCCTTAAGAACGTAGTATTCCGCATGATGTACAATACTTTTAAGCGTGGAACTCCGGCTTACAACAAGCTTGAAGGTCTAAAGAAGGACTCTGCAGCTCTTCAAAAGCTTTACCTGCCCAACCTTGTAAAGTCTCTTGCACAGGTTGACCCGGAAAACACAAGACTCTTTACCCGCCGTCTTGCAGAATTCCACCCGCGCATGGTTCTTAACATGATTGACGATCCAAAGGATGCAGACCGTGCGCAGAGAATCAGACACTCATGCAAGCAGTTCCTTGGGCTGGATCTTGAGCATCTTGGCGTTATTTACCGCGACTCTTTGCAGGACAAGGCTCTTGCTTCCAGGCTTCCGGTTATCATTTACAAACCGCAGTCTTTGATTTCTCAGGCAGTTTACCGCATTGCAGAAAAGATAATGCATTCGGCTACGCTTAAGTTTGACGACGACTACGACATTACTCAGGCTTCAGACTTTTCTTTCCAGGCAGCAGAGGAAGAAGCTACTGACGACTTTAGCCAGAAGATGTCCTATGTGGAAGACCTTATCGGAACGGGGGCTCTTACTACGGGCGAACTTGCAGAGGCTATAAAGCAGCAGCAGTATGAAATTTCGCACCTTAAGGCAGAGAATTTGCTGCTAAAGAAAAAACTTGTGGAAGCAGCAAGACAGGGGTTTAAAATCTAATGTCCAATTTTCTTCTATATATTAAATATCCGACTTGGATTCATCCGGAAATCTTTCCGAACGTACCGATATTGGGCCTTTTGCGCTGGTACGGCTTGATGTATATCTTTGCATTTGTAACCGCATTCATAATCCTTCGCAGGGAAAAGAATGAGGGTGCGCTCAACACGGCAGACTATACGGCTACTGATGACGATATTTTTAGCTTTATTGCCTGCGGAATAATCTTTTTGCTGATTGGGGCAAGGGTTTTCTCTACGCTTGTTTACGACACCAGCGGAAAGTACCTGAAGGCTCCTTGGCTTATCTTTTGGCCATTTGATTCCGTAACAAAAAAATTTACCGGTCTTGCGGGTATGTCTTACCACGGTGGCTTTATAGGCGGTCTTGTGGGAACACTTTTATGGTGTCACTGGCACAAAAAGCCAACTCTAAAGTGGATAGACGCTATTGTTGTGGCAATTCCAGCAGGATATACTTTTGGCCGCATAGGTAATTTCTTGAACGGAGAGCTTTACGGAAGGATTACTACTATGCCTTGGGGCTTTACCTTCCCTCACGCAGAGCCTTTTTCCTACAGTTTGGACTGGGTTAAGGAGTTTGCCGCACAGTGCAAGATGGTGGTTCCTGAGGGATTAAAGCTTATAGACTTGCCTAGGCACCCAAGCCAGCTGTACGAAGCACTTTTTGAAGGTCTGGCTGTTTTCCTGCTTTTGTGGAATGTACGCAAACACAAACCTTTTGACGGTTTTTTGACGGCTCTTTACACTATTTCCTACGGATTTGTAAGGTTCATAATAGAATATTTCCGCGAACCGGATTCAGACCTTGGCTACAGGGTTTCCAAAGACGGAAGCAAGATTCTTTACCGCAACACATCATTGCTTAACCTTTCTACCGGACAGATTCTCTGCTTCCTAATGATTTTGGGCGGGCTTGTTTTTATGACAATCCTTTACTTGCGTAACAAAAAGAAGGCGGCACCTTGTACACCAGAGAATTAGAGGAAGCTCCGCGTTCATTTGTCCGCAAAGGAAAACCTGTATTCGGTACCTTCCTGAACCACCCCGACCGGCTGGACATACGCGGCATAAAGAACCCCTTCTACACTTTTCCGCTGCCAACTCTGCTTTCCAACCTGCGCATAAAGAGCAGGCTTTCCTTTTTCTTTAGCCTTGGGGACTATATTGGCTGCATAGACTTCTACGATTCAAAAATATTCGGTATGGCGGAAGTAAATTTCTGGAACATGCAGACAAAGCAGAGGTATGTCTACCGCTCAGTCATGGGGCCAAGAAAACGCTTTGTTCCCCACAAGCTTATAGCGGCATCAACCTCCTGCTACAAGAAATCCCGCTACATAAGGATAAGCTGGGACCGTAAGACGGACAAACTTTCCGTAATATTCAACCTAAAGGGAGACAGCGTACGTCCTAGCGCAAATTCGGCACTTATAGCACGCTTTAACTCTGACCAAATGACAGAGCTAACCTGCATTTCCCCTTCCCCAACACGAAGGCGCTGTTCAGCACACTATTATGCAACTTTGCCTTTGCACGGGGCAGTTACGCTTATTCCCCGGCATTCAGACCCAATAACCATGAAGGACTGCGACGGAATATCCTTTTTTGAAATAAACCGCACTTACATGAAATTCATCAGCCACGGAGAATTTGTTACCGGCATGGGTTTTGTAAACGGCAAGAACATTTCCTTTAGGATTCAGGCCAGCTCCCAAGACGCGGTTGACCAGGACAAATACAACAGCAACGTCTTGTTTTACGACGGCAAGCCAACACCCCTTCCTCCTGTTGTAATTACCCATTCTTATGGTATAATGAATAAATGGATTATTCAGGACACGGAGAATATGATTGATTTAACTTTTTCGCCTGTTTCCGATAATAAGAATATAATCAGCGCAATTATTCTTCATTCTGAATACCATACAATATACGGAACTTTTGAGGGAGATTTGCTTACGGCAGACGGTGAAAAAATATCAATAAAATCGTTGCCGGGGATAACAAAGAAATATTCTATAAGATTATAAGGGGAGTACAGACATGTCTGATTCAAGTAATAAAAAATCACGGGCTTTCGCACCTGGAACTCTGGAGCAAACCCGCAAGAACATCGGTGCAATCGACCCAATCGAAGCCCTGGAGATGCAGAAAAAACTCGGCGGAGAAATACTTCCGGAACGTCCCACTCCTATTAACCCGGACACATTGCCAAAGCGCAACCGCGTTGTTGTTGGCGGACACATAAAGGCTTCCGGCCTTTCTTCCAGCGACATTTCTTCCAAAAGCGCGGCTCTTTCTTCCACAACTGGACAGAAGAAGGCATCCCCTTCCGTAAACAACCTGGTAAAAAGCGGCAAGGCACGCAAAACAGACGACGACTTACCGGCAGTTACTTCGCACAACCTTAAGCTTATGAACCGCCTGATGCAGTCGGAGGAATACAAGCTTAAGCCGGACTTTGGATTCTTTAACTTTATATTTGGACTTTCCGCAAAGAACAGGGAAAGGGTTTCCCGCGAATTTGGCGAATACACAATAAAGCAGCACGTAGAGCACATGCAGGCTTTTATTTCAACACTAAAATCCTTTATTCAGATTGCACCGGCAACTTACAAGGCAAAAATAGCGGCAGAGACAGACTTAAAGTTCAAATTCCTTCGCACAGTAGGAAAATGGACAATGCGCAACATAAAAATGCTCGCCCTTACGCTTGAAGACCAAGCGGCAGACCTTACGGTTCCAATGCTAATCCCATTTGTAAAGGCAGTCTACCACGAGCTTATTACCATCTACTACATAGGCGAACAGCAGGTTCCGGCTCTTATCAAGGAAATTTACGCAGACATAAGCGCTTACCCGGCAATTGATTCCTCAAAGGTTCAAACTCTTGCAAAACAAGGAATTACGGAATGGATTTATGTCTACAACCAGATAATCAAGGGCATGTACCCGCTTCTTATGAGAATGTGCTCTTCTGAATATGTTGAATTCCCACGCTTCTTTACAGCAAACATAGTTCAGATACTGGACTTCCTTGGCCTTTCAAAATTTGACCTTCTGCTTCCGGAAAAGAAAAAGAAGGTTGACGAAGAGGCTCAGAAGGAAAAAGAAGAAGAGGAGCGCAAGAGACAGGAAGAGGCCGCAAGACCAGTTGCCGGTAAAAAGGACGAGATTGTAGACGCAGGCCTTAAGATTCTTGAGCAGCTTTTCCCGGACGCAGGATTTGCCAACCTTGAATCCCACCCGGACATGTTCCCCTACTTCCAGCCGCTTTACAAATTCAACGACGGATTCAATATGCTTAATCCGCACAACGGACTCCAGGTAGCTATTGTTCTTATTAAAATAATTGACGACCTCTTCCACGGATGCCGCAACATCAACTTTAACCTAAAGGCAGATGAAAAGCTTGGCTACATGGACGACTCTATAACAGACGTTATGGGTGACTGGGGATTCTACATTGACGACACATTCGAAAAGAACTATGCGGAATACCTGCGCAACTTTATGAACACGCTCTACACTCAGAGTGACTATGCCTCCACCAACTACGGTAAGGAACTCATAAACACCATGTTCTGGGGACAGAAGCTTTACTTCCTTCCTCACCTAAAATTCAATGCGCCAACGCTTTCTAAGCCAAGGTCAGACAATAAGTTTACGCCAATCTACAACCGTACTGAATACATCCGCAAAGTGTTTACGGTTCTTGCCCGCCGCATAGACGAAAATGCACAGGCAAAAAAGCCGGTTCTTGGTATAATCAATACTTGGGAAAGATACAATTTTGAAATTCCAAACATCATTTCCAAGAGGCTTGATGTTCTTTTGGGAGCAAAACGCCCGGACGACACTACAGCCGCAACAAACGCAAACCTTATAAAGTACACGCTCTGCATAGTGGCTGTTCTTGACTGGTGGCTGAACAATACGGAAAGTCCTGCCTACACAACAGACTCTAAGGACTTCTACCGCACGTCTGGCAACAACGGAGCCCCGGAATTCTCTGTACCTGAGCGCACAGACCAGAACCAGCTCTTTGCAGACGGAGT
>JAGACC010000345.1 GCA_017614295.1 Treponema sp. | reverse complement strand
TGACGCTCTCCTTTTCGCCTAAAATGCAGGGGGATGTCAATGGCAATGGACAAATCCAGCGCAGATGCTTATGTCTATGTAAAGGCAAGCGGTATCCTTGCCCGTTCCTTTGTGGGTGCAAAAGCCCGGGAGCTTTTTTCCGTCCGCTCTCTTAAGGAACTTTGGTCCCTTATTTTTAAGAAGGAAGTTCCGGCTGTCCCAGAGACAATGCTTGCCGCCGCCTTGGAAAACGAGGCAGTTTCTTCTTTTATAAACTCCTACAAGCGTCTTATTCTTAACTACGAAAAACCGTCGCCCCTTTTGGTTGAGCTTTTGCGTTTTTATGACTACGAGAACCTTAAGCAGTTTGGAGCTGCCCTTTGCACGGGGCAAAAGGAAATTCCATCTTATACCGACATCACACCCTTTAACATTCTGAATTATTCCAAGTGGCCGGAGATTGGCCTGGTGACAAAGAATTCTCCGCTTTCCTGGTATGACCATGTTTCTACCGTCCAGAACCAGCAGATGGACGACTACCGCATGGACTGCCAGTACATTACGGAACTTTGGAATTCTTTGGCCCATGTGGATTCTTCTTGCCGTGATGCCATAAAGTCGCTTTTTTTGGAGAAGTTTTCGCTGGAGAACATTTTGTGGTCACTCCGCTTGCGCATATACTACAACATGGACAGTGAGGAGATTCCCCTGCACCTGTCATACACGGACGGCAATGCAAGAAGAAATGATCCGATTGCAGGCCCCGCGCTAAAGACCCTGAACTGGGCTACGGATGACTGGAATACATGGAAAAACTGGCAGTTTTCTGAATTCTTGAACCCTCATGAAGAGGGAACTGTCTGGAATATAGACCCCAGGTGGATAGCGGCTGCCTACAAAAACCATTACGTGGAAAGGGCAAGGAAACTTTTCCACCGCTATCCCTTTACGGAGTGCCCGCTTGTCTGCTGGTTCATAATAAAGCGTGATGAGCTGGATGACATCTGTACTGCATCTGAAAGTCTTAGAATGAATATACCTGCTTCGGAAGCAATGCATGCGGCCGGGGTCCAGGAGGTGTAAAATGGCAAAAACGACAGCGATGAGGCTCTTGGAGCTGATTGTTTATAGAGAAGATATTAGCAAAGTTCTTTCTTATCTTGGAAACCTTGGCGAATTCCAGTTCCAGCAGGATTTTGAAAAGCCTTCTTCTGGATCGGGGGCCCCTTCGTCTTCTTCTAGTGAGCTTAACCCTGATTCGGATATTTTCTACAAGCTTGAGCAGGCAAGGAGCGTGCTTGGAATTCCTGAGCTTGAGCATTACACGATTGCGCCTTCCATTCCGTCTGAGCAGGATGAAAAGGATGCCCTTGATCTTATAGACAAGGCAGAAAGCATTCACGAGAGGGAAGTGCAGGCCGGTGAGAATTCAAAGCGTGCCGCAGACACCCTTGCAGAGGCAAAGGCTTTCTCCAACCTTAAGGTTTCTTATACGGAACTGGAGAACCTTTCCTTCCTTACTATGCGCATAGGAAAGATTGACCCGGATAACCTGCCTGCCCTAAAGAGCATACTTGGGGTAAGGGCCATGATTGTTCCCCTTGGAGAGGACAAGAGCCGTGTTATGGTGGCATCCAGCAAAAAGGCCCGCTTTATGGTGGACACGGAGCTAAAGAACTATGGCTTTGTAGAGATAGAAGTTCCCAAAGATTTCAAGGGCATTCCAGACGACATGCTTGAATCTTTGCAGAGCCAGCAGGCAGAAGCGGACAAGGTGCTTTCGGAAGTTCAGGTTGAACGAAAGAATTTCTCTGAGACCCACAAGGACGCCCTTCTTCGTCTGCTTCAGCTTTATTCCTTTGCTTCACAAATCCGTGAGACGCAGAACCGCCTTGAATCTACGGAATACGTTTACCGCATTACCGGCTGGATTCCCGCATATCTTTCCCACAAGGTAATGAAGAGCCTTGATGAGCTTACGGAAAGTAGGACAGGCATCCGCGAATTCCTTCCTAGTGAAGTTGCTTCTATTACAAGCGGTCAGGAGCAGGTTCCTGTTCAGCTTAAGCACGGAAAAATTGTCAGTGCCTTTGAGCGTATGATATTCAGCTACGGTGCGCCTCTTTACGGCACTGTAGACCCAACTCCCTTTGTTGCCATTTTCTTTACCCTGCTGTTCGGAATAATGTTCGGTGATGCAGGTCAGGGACTTGTCTTCCTTTTGGCCGGTATTCTGATGTGCATGGGCAAGATGAAGCTGATGGGCTGGGAAAAATTCTCCCGCATATTCATCTGCATTGGTATAAGCAGCACCATAATGGGCCTTTTGACCGGCGAATTCTTTGCAAACGAAACCCTTCTTGAGCCTTTTGCAAAGACGGTTACGGGGCTTTTTGGTGAGCCAAGGAGTCCTATCCTTTCCATGATGCCTACAGGTTCCAAGGAATCAATCAACCGCATGTTCATGTTCTTTGGCTTTACGATTGCAGTTGGCTTTGTAATAAACACATGCGGACTTTTGATTAACATCATCAACCAGTTCTCCCTAAAGAATTACGGACGCGCACTTTTTGGAAAGACAGGTCTTAGCGGAGCAGTATTCTTCTGGTACGTAATAGCCCTTGCCCTTAGAATTGCCTTCTTTAACTACACGCCAGCCGTCTATGACTGGATTATAGCGGGAGTTGCCCTTGTTCTAACAGCCTTCAGCGAGCCTTTGCAGCGCATCGTTTCCAGGGAGTCACCTGTTTTGGAGAACGGTCTTTTTAGCGCAATAATCGGAGCACTCGTCGAAGTGATCGAAGTTTTCTCTTCTTATATTTCAAACACAGTCAGCTTCGTCCGCGTTGGTGCCTTTGCCCTTGCACATGCGGTTCTTGGTTTTATAATCAACATGATGGCGGAACTTGCAGGTCCGGGAGGAATCCTTGTCCTTGTACTTGGTAATGCCATAGTCGTTGTCCTTGAAGGTATGATCGTAGCAATCCAGGTTGTGCGTCTCCAGTACTATGAATTCTTTAGCAAGTTCTTTACGGAGACAGGACGTGAATTTAAGCCTTTCCGCTTTGAATACAAGCCGGTGCTTAAGTTTTAGACTTTGTTAAAATCCTTGGGCGGAAGCTCGGGGTTAAAATAGAATTTTTTTATAGAGGTATTTTTATGAATAAGAAATTTTTTGCAACACTTTTTATGATACTTACAGCTGGTGCCGCATGCGTATTCGCAGAGGGTTCTGCTCCTGCCGCTGGTGGTGATGCCGTAAAATATTTGGCAGCCGCAATTGCTGTAGGCGTAGCCTGTATTGGTGGTGGTATTGCCGTAGGTAAGATTGGTGCCGCTGCAATGGGCGCAATGAGCGAAAACGCAGAACTTTCTGGAAAGGCCCTTCCGTTTGTTGGTCTTGCAGAAGGTATCTGTCTTTGGGGCTTCCTTGTTGCCTTGTTCATTATAATCATGTAAGAGAGCAAATGGCGTGGACTATTTTGTAATAGGAGAGCGCGAGCTTGTCCTTGGCTTTAAGCTGGCAGGCGTGCAGGGGGCTTATGTCTCAAACCGCAACGAAGCGTTGGAGGCTTTCTGCAAGGTTACCGGAAAAACTTCTGGCAGTCAGCAGATAGCTACAATGGCGGCTCAGGACAGACCCAAGATTCTCATTCTAACGGAGGATGTTTCCGACATGCTGTCTGACGAAGTTACCGAATGGCAGATGAAGGGAAGTTCTCCTTTGATTGTAGAGATTCCGGGGCTTAACGGTCACATAAAGGGGCGCAAGACTCTTACGGATTCAATCCGCGAAGCGATTGGAATTCAGGTTTAGGAAACTATAATGGAAGAATTACGTTCAACAGATATTCTCGATCAGGAAATCAAGGCCGACGTTAAGAAAAAGGCTGATAGGATTCTTGAAGATGCAAGGCAGACTGCGGAGTCTCTGGAAGCAGGTGTGGGTTCTCGTGTTTCAGCTGCCGGGGATGAAGCAAAAAAGTCCAGCGAGGCAAGGATTGGCTTTTATGAAAAAAATATCAATGCCTCCCTTCCGCTGGAAAAACAGCGCTATTTTGTCTCCTTCGTCAATAAAGAAGTCATAGGGGCATTCAATTCATATTTTAAGGATTTGGGACCCGCCAGACGTATGGACATTGTAAAAAAACTTGTTGAACGCTCCAAGGACGCGCTTAATGGCAAGAACGTTAATGCCTTTGTAATCGGATTCAATAAGGCCGATGCAGAAAAGATGCTCAAAAGCGAATTTGGATCTTCCCTGCTTTCCTGCAAAACCGGAAAAGAGATTATGGTTGCAGACGAAGCTGTTGAAGGCTTTGAATTCCGCGAAGGGCTTGTCCTTGTTTCCGAAGACGGAAAAACTTCGTGCCGTCTTACCCTTGATGAAAAACTAAAAGAAGTGTTGGATTCAAAATCTTATGAGCTTTCTTCTGCTCTGTTTGCTGGGAGGCTTCCCGAATGATTACAGGAAAAATTACGCGCATAAGCGGTCCTATAGTTTATGCAGAAGGCTTGGACAAGTGTGGCCTTTACGATGTTGTTGACGTTGGCAATGCAAAGTTAATCGGAGAAATCATAAGACAGGATGCCGGAAAAGCAACCATAGAAGTTTACGAAGACGACGGCGGTATGCAGGTTGGTGAACCCGTAGTAAGCAACGGTCGTCCTCTTTCCCTAAAGCTTGGCCCTGGTCTTGTAGGCACAATCTACGACGGAATCCAGAGACCTCTTAAGCAGATGTTCGAAAAGGGAGGAGCTTTCCTTCTTCCTGGTCAGCGTACAGAAAGCCTTGATGCAGAAAAGAAGTGGGAATTTGAACCTTCCGTAAAAGAAGGTGATGAAATAAAACCAGGCATGGCATTGGGCTTCGTTCAGGAAACAGGTTCCATAAAGCACATAATAATGGTTCCCCCGGCAACAAAAGGCAAAGTCCTCAAACAGTTCAAGGGAAAGGGCAGCTACACCGTAGACGAAGTTATTGGCCTTACGGATTTGGATGAAGAAATAAAGCTTTCCCAATATTGGCCGGTTAGAAAGGCACGTCCCTTTATGCAGAAGCTTGAAGTTTCACAGCCTCTTATTACCGGACAGCGCGTAATAGACGTATTCTTCCCGCTAAGCAAAGGCGGTACAGCTGCAATTCCGGGCGGATTCGGTACTGGAAAGACAATGACCCAGCATGCCATAGCAAAGTGGTGTGACGCAGACCTTATCGTATACATTGGATGCGGAGAGCGCGGCAACGAGATGACCGACGTTCTTACGGAATTCCCCCAGCTTATAGACCCGCGCAACAACCGCTCCCTTATGGAAAGGACAATCCTCATCGCAAACACGTCCAACATGCCGGTTGCAGCCCGCGAAGTTTCCCTTTACGCAGGAATCACACTTGCAGAATACTACAGGGACATGGGTATGCACGTAGCAATCATGGCAGATTCAACTTCCAGATGGGCAGAAGCCTTGCGCGAACTTTCAGGACGTATGGAAGAAATGCCGGCGGAAGAAGGATTCCCTGCATACCTCCCGACACGCCTTGCAGAATTCTACGAAAGGGCCGGACGCGTAAACACACTGAACGGACAGGAAGGCTCCGTAAGCGTAATCGGTGCTGTTTCCCCGCCAGGTGGAGACTTTTCCGAACCGGTAACCCAGCACACAAAGCGCTTTATCCGCTGCTTCTGGGCACTTGACCGCGAACTTGCAAACGCACGCCACTATCCCGCAATCGGTTGGATAGACAGCTATTCAGAATATGCAGAAGAAGTAAAAACTTGGTGGGACAAATTTGACCCAAGATGGGCTTCCATCCGCATAAAGGCACTGGACCTTCTAAAGAGGGAACAGAGGCTTCAGCAGATTGTACGCCTTATTGGACCGGATGCCTTGCCAGACAGCGACCGCCTTGTGCTTACCGTTGCGGAAATGATAAAGAACGGATTCCTCCAGCAGAATGCCTTTGACGACATTGACCAGTATTCAGTTCCCCAGAAGCAGATTTTAATCCTTCTTCTTGTAATGGACTTCTACGAAAAAGCACTTGCCGTAATCAAGCAGGGCTGTCCTCTTACAAAGATAATGGAACTGGACGTAAGGAATGAAATTATCCGCTCAAAGTCTGTTGTTCCCAATGACAATATGGAAGAACTCACGGCGATTCAGAACCACCTTGAGCAGCAGATGGGCGAACTTGAGCGGGTCTACCGCAAGGATGCAGCAGTATGAAAGGAATAGAATACAAGGGGCTGGAAAAAGTAGACGGACCTATTATCGTGGTAAAGCGCACCGCCAATTCATTTTATGACGAGGTTGTGTATGTCCGCGACAAGAATGGCGAAAAAAAGACCGGCCGCATTATAGACCTAAACGAAGACACCGCAGTAGTACAGGTATTCGGCAGCACCACAGGCCTTGACCTGGAAGACACATCCGTTGAATTCCTGGATAAGCCAATGGAGCTTAGGGTAGGAAAGGGACTTTTGGGACGCATCTTTAACGGACTTGGCGAACCAATAGACGGTTATCCTCCTGTTATATCAAGCACAAAGATAAACGTAAACGGAAACCCGATTAACCCCTACGCCCGCGTTTACCCAAGGGACTTCATCCAGACAGGCATCTCTTCCATAGACGGAATGAACACCCTCATCCGCGGACAGAAGCTTCCAATATTCTCCGGAAACGGTTTGCCCCACAACAGGCTTGCCGCACAGATAATCCGCCAGGCAAAGATTCTAAACTCTGACGAAGACTTCGTAATGGTTTTTGCAGGCATGGGAATCAAGTACGACGTTGCCCAGTTCTTCAAGAATACATTCGAAAACTCCGGTGTATTAAGCCGCGTAGTAATGTTCCAGTCTCTCGCAGATGCACCGTCAATAGAAAGAATCATCACTCCTCGTTGTGCCCTAACAGCAGCGGAATACCTTGCCTTTGAATGCAACATGCACGTTCTTGTTGTAATGACGGACATGACAAACTACTGCGAAGCCCTGCGTGAAATTTCAACCACACGTGGAGAAGTTCCGGGAAGAAAGGGCTACCCGGGATATCTTTACTCAGACCTTGCAGAACTTTACGAGCGTGCAGGAAAGATTCAGGGAAGCAGCGGTTCAATCACGCAGATTCCAATCCTTACCATGCCAAATGACGACATAAGCCATCCAATCCCAGACCTTACCGGTTACATAACGGAGGGCCAGATCGTACTTGACCGCGAAATGAGCCAGAAGGGTCTCTATCCGCCGGTAGCAGGACTTCCAAGCCTTAGCCGCCTTATGAAAGACGGTATTGGAAAGGGAATGACCCGCGAAGACCACGCAAACGTTTCAAGCCAGCTCTTCGCATCATACTCAAAGGTAAAGAGCATAAGAAACCTTGCCGCCATCATCGGAGAAGAAGAACTTTCCCCACTGGACAAGCTCTACCTAAAATTTGGCAACGAGATGGAAGAAAAATTCTTTACTCAGGGTGAATACGAAGACCGCTCAATAGACCAGACGCTTGACTTGGGCTGGAAAATACTGAGCATCCTTCCGCGCGAGGAACTCTACCGCATCAAGGACGAGTTCATAGAAAAATACCTTCCCAAAAGTGATGAAGGAAACGCTTAATGCCAAAACTTAACATTGCGCCCACAAAGTCCAATCTTCTTTCTCTAAAGGAACAGCTGGCTGTAAGCACAGAAGGCTACGACCTGCTGGAACAAAAGCGCGAAATCCTTGTAATGGAGCTAATGCACCTTGTTGAACGGGTAAAGCTTTTGGAACGCGACATGGACAAGTGCATTGCAAAGGCCTATCCCGCTCTAAAGAGGATGCTTCTTGCAATGGGCGGTGAGCGCACAGAGCGTCTTGCAATGGCGGTGGACTACAAGTTCGAGATAACCAAAAAGCCTGTAATCATCGGCGGAATGAATTTTACATCTCTGGACGTAAACCTTCCAAAGCGGGAACTTTTCTCTTCCTTCATGGGAACAACCCCGGACAACGACGAAGTAATGGCAGACTTCTTTGAACTACTTGCACTCATTACCCAGATGGCAAGCATAAGGACAATCGTCTGGAGACTGGCAATGGAAGTAAAGAAAACCCAGCGCCGGGTTAATGCTCTGGACAAAATGGTAATACCGCAAAGCAAAGAAACTGTTAAGTATATAGAAAGCGTTCTGGAAGAGCGTGAACGCGACAACGTGTTTGTGCTCAAGGCATTAAAAGGTAGGCAGGGGCGTTAGAATGATAAAACCTTTATTTCAAAGAATTCTTATAGGCTACAACGGAACAAAATCCTCTTTGCATGCAGTAATGTACGGCATCCTCATGGCAAAAATTTACAAGTGCCACGTAAAGGTCGTCTATGTTGTGGACACTGCAACAATAAAAAGACTTTCCCTAACAAAGTTCATCGTACCGGAAGAGGGCGAAGGAATGGAAGGCCGCTTGCAGGAAAACGGAGGAAGCTACCTTGACTATGCCTCGGACCTTGCAAAAACAAAAGCCGTAAAAATAGAAACGGAACTACTCAAAGGAGAAATCTGGTCAGAAATAATCCGTGCCGCAGACGACTACAAGGCAGACCTAATCCTCCTTGGCGGAAAAGAACACAGCTCAACCTATTCATCCCTGGACAGAAAACTTGCAGGCGAGCAGCAGAGCGAAATCATCGGCAGCGCACATTGCTCCGTACTCGTGGTTCGCCAAAAATATATAGAGCAGCTCTTCAAAATAGCATAAATTTATTTTCTTTTTTGGACCAGCCTTAGGGTAGGAGAGTGCACCTATCCCCTAACTGCCGGTTCCTATTATTACCCGCTTTCCAGGGCTACGCTATCGCTCCGGCCCGCCTTGCGGCGGTCTGGCTGCGTCACCCTTCCAATCGGGGGTAGGCTTTCTTTTGTAAACTTTTTCCTTACGCGCCTTGTTTTATTAGGCTAAGCAGTTGGGCCTTTGTTAAAGACTGGCAGCTGTAATCCTGCAATTCTTCTACTTGGGAAAAATTTTTTATTCTGGAAGAATCTTTTGTCTTATAAACAATTTCGTACTGCAAATAATTTTCCCTAACAAAAAACGGAACTTCGTTTATCGTAATAAAGCCGTCATCTATAACTATTCCGTGCAAGTCGTTTTTTAGCTTTTCAAATAAATTTCCTTCATCAAGAAAAGAAATCCTGTATTCTCCGGCATAACCGGGGGCGTTTTCTGTTTGCTGCAAATTTTTCATGCAGTATTCTTCCAGAGCCTTGTCATTTTCAAGACTCATCTTGGAAACTTCATACTGGACATGGCCATTAAAGTTTTTGTATTCAAATTTAATTCCGTTGACGTAAAAATCCACGCCGTCTTTGGTAATAAGCTTTTTGTTTTGGAGCAATTTGTTTTTTTCAAAAAAAGAAAAGTAATCAATTGTCTCGTCAAATTCATTTAGCATGATGCTTCTCTTTTTTATGTTCATTACAAAAAAATCATAAATGTTATAGAAAGGAATAAAATCGAGCAAGCAATACCAGCCGGACTTGTTCAGGTCATGCAGGCGGAGAATCTGCAGTTGCCAGTACTTGTACATAAAAATAAAAGAGCCAATAATTCCTATTACAAAAAGCAAAGTTTGCAGGACGTGCATCCAATAATAGAAGGACAATATAAATATGGTAAAAAACCAATAAGACGCAAACCCGCCAATCATAATGATTTCTATCTTCCAATAGCGCTCGCGGCTTATCCTTCCGTGCGTAGAGTGAATGACTATGGCTGTAACTAGCAAGTAAACTGCAATAGATATTATTAGAAATATTAACTTCATTTTTTTCCTTTTGCTCAG
>JAGACC010000344.1 GCA_017614295.1 Treponema sp. | reverse complement strand
ATGACTACCTTATGGACTACGGAATGTACGAAAACACAATGGAACATTCCGAGAACGCAATAAAGGCTTGGACAAAGGCAATAAAGCTTCAGCCCGACTACTTCCTGGCCTATACCTACCGCGGAGGTTTGTACGATGCGGAGAACATGCTGGACCAGGCATGCGAAGACTACAAGATGGTTGTAAAGCTGAACCCAGACTATTATTTTGCCTACGAAGAGCTTGGCGTAATCTATCTGCACAAAGAACAGTGGGCTCTGGCTCGCGAGGCATTCGAAAAGTGCTATGAAAAGCAGAAGGACAATATATCCTATCCGCTTATGATTACATATTGCTACTACCGCGAAAACAACAGCTTTAAAGCACGCGAATTTAGCGACAAGGTTTTGCGCAAGATGGACAGGTCTTCCATTGAATACGCAATGCTCCGCGTATTCCACGACAGGGGTGGAGAAATGCCGCTTGCCCAGAAGATTGCACAGTTGGGCAGCCGCCAGCTTCAGGGAAAGATGTATTTCTACCTTGGCCTTTTGTATGAACTTTACGGAGGCGTTGAAGCTTCCCGCGAATGGTACGCAAAAGTTCTCTCTATGAATTGCCCAATGTTCTTTGAATACCGCCTTGCTGAATGGAGTGTGCAGCCAAATGACAGCGCAAAATAATGTTGCCGCCAGAGACTCTAACACGCAAAAGCATCTTGTTGTTGCCGGCAGGGAATTTGTCCTTGTAGGAACCGCCCATGTTTCAAAAGAAAGCATGGAAGAAGTTGAGCTAGCCGTAGAAAAAGAAAATCCAGATTCTGTTGCAATTGAATTGGATGAAAAACGGCTTGCCAGTATAGAGGATCCCGAAGCTTGGCGCAAGATGGACATTATCAAGGTCCTAAAGAACAAGCAGGGCTTTTTAATGCTTTCCAACCTGATTCTTTCCGCCTACCAAAAGCGAATGGGTCAGGGAACGGGAGTTAAGCCTGGTCAGGAAATGATTGCCGCAATCAACAAGGCAAAGTCCCTTGGCATTCCCCAGCAGATGGTTGACCGTCCGATTGCAATAACAATGAGACGCGCCTGGGCAAAGAATTCATTCTGGGGTAAATGCAAGCTCTTGGGAGTTCTTATTGCCAGTGCCTTTGCAAAAGAAGAAGCCGCTCCAGACGAAATTGAAAACCTAAAGAAGACAAACGAAATGGACGCTATGATGGGCGAAGTTGCAAAATACTTTCCCAAGGTAAAAGAAGTCCTTATAGATGAGCGTGACCGTTATTTGGCAAGTCACATTTGGCAGTGCCAGGGAAACAAGGTTCTTGCAGTACTTGGAGCTGGTCACTTGAAAGGTGTCCAGAAGCACATAAGCGACATTGCTGCCGGAGTTGAATCCCCAGACTGTTCAGACATAAGCGAAGTTCCGCCAAAATCTCTTGCCTCAAAGATTGCAATGTGGATTATTCCGGTTTTGATTATTGCGCTTATTGCAGCCGGATTTATAATCGGTGGACGCAAAAAGGGATTCGACATGCTCGGAGCATGGGTCTGGTGGAATGCAGCCCTTGCTGGAGTTGGAGCCCTGATTGCCGGAGCCCATCCAATAACAATCCTTGTCTCTGCAATAGGAGCGCCGCTAACATCTCTTTGCCCTTTCATAGGAATTGGAATCGTAGCCGGAATTGTTCAAGCTTTAATCTGCAAGCCAAAAGTTCAAGACATGGAAACCATGCAGCAGGATGCAACCTCTATAAAAGGCTTCTACAAAAACAGACTTCTTAGGGTTCTTCTAGTCTTTATCTTCTCAAGCATCGGCAGCAGCATAGGAACCTTCCTCGCCGGAGCAAATATCGTAAAGATAATTGCATCCTTCTTTGACAAAGTGGTTGCTTTTGTTAAAGGGTTGTTTGTGAAATAGATTCTTGGCAGGGGGGATAACAGTAACTGAAAGCTTTCTCTTGATTGATACTTGCAAATGCCGTATTTTGAGATATAATATTATTATATATAAATAAGTTGTGGTTAGGAGAAAAAATGTGGAAGAGAGGAAAAAAAATATTAAAAAATTCTCTTCTCTTCTCTATCTTGCCGATACTATGCCTTTCTTGCTCCAATTCATTTAATGAGCCGGTAAGGGAATACCATGAGTACTGGACGGAGACCTGCCAGGTTGGAAAAATAGAGTACGCCAGTGAGCATGTTTTGCTGGGAGGTATTCCAAATCTTTCTGCAAGCGATTATGTAGAAATCAATCTGTATGCGATTAACCCCAAGGGAATGCACTTGATGTGCCGGGCTGATGGTGAGAAAAACTTCAAGCTGGAGAATGAAGATGGGGTTGTTTTGCAAGGCGTGGACTACAGCGAATCTTTTGTTGATTCCACGCACATAAGAATACGCGCAAGGCTAAGCGATGAATACGAGGGCTGCAAGTGGACTCTTTCGGGATGCCTATGGCCAGAAAACCGCACGTCTTTTACGGAATCAAATTTAAAGGAACAAAACCCAGAGCTATTTTATTCAGCAACCTTTAAACAAAATACCCCACCAGACAGGGCTAGGGATTTAACCCATCCAGAAGAAGCAGAAAATGATGGCTACCACTGCCTGCATTTTAGGTATCCCGACCAGAGCCTTAACAGAAATAAAAACGATAGGGTGTCCTATTATGTTGAATGCTATATCCGGGATGGAGAATCATATAGGCTTGTAGCGTCAAGAAATCTGACCGCAGCCGATAGTCTTACTTCCAGCGCAACGGAGTTTACATATTATTTTGTCGAGCAGGCTCCGACTTTACAGTATGATTATGCCGTAACGACCATAAACAGTTCGGGGCTTAAAAGTGAAAGAGTTGCAACCGCAAAGGGACTTGGCACCTGCTATACAATGGAACCTACAATTACATTTGATAACAACGGAGCGGCAAACGGACTTACGGAAGAAAGGGACGGGTTTGATTATGAGGTATGGGAATATACTGGAAATAGCTTTGGCTTTACAGCACAAAACCATGCCGAAGGTGCTACAATGGAAGTGAACGTAAACGGCTCAAAGACATACGGAGACACCCAAACCATTACGCTTGCAAATAATACTAATGCAGAAGGTTTTTATAACATTTCCGTGACGGCTTCGAAGAATCTTTCTCTTCCAATTACAGTAACAAAAAAAGTGTATGTGGTAAAATCGCAAGAAGAGCCAGTTCTGAATTTTTATAAGAATAACACCTACAATATTATTCCAGCCTCTTCTGAAGCACCGGAAGAAAGTGGCTATAGTGCTTATACATGCTACAACCTGCCTCTTACGGCAAATGGAACGGGGAATGCCAGTTTTGAACTTACCGCTGCTACTGGAGAAAGTGTAACTGTAAAAATAGATGGTACTGAAACAGCTGAAGATGCTGCCGGCAAGCGTTACCTTGAACTTGGTGGCCACACGCTGACTTTTGTGGTAGAGAAGGCTCACTGCACTACAAAGACCTTTACAAAAAAAGTGTATGTACAGGGTCTGTTGACTGACCCGACAATTACATATACAGGCACACCGGATGGAAATGCATCTGACAGTTGGCCTATTTACCGCTTTAGCTACCTGACTTATGATAAAATGCCGTTTAGCGTTACAGCAGGAAATACTGGCAATACAGTAAAGGTGGAAATAGATGGGGTTGAAAAAACTTCTCCTAATTGGAAGCTTGCCGCTGGCAGCAGATACAAAATTACGGTTAAACAAAGCAGGGATAAATGTGCGACACCACAGGACTATGTAAGATATGTGTGGGTTTACATTAAGCCAGTTACGGTAAAATTTAAGGACAATAAGATAGTTTTCCGTGGTGATGATGCTGATGGTGGTGATACCATAGACTTACAGGGTAAAATTTGTGCCGAAACAGATGCTACAGGTGCTAAAGAGATTAGGGCAAGTGGCAAAAGTACAATTAGCAGTAGTGCAGATGTAGAT
>JAGACC010000343.1 GCA_017614295.1 Treponema sp. | reverse complement strand
CGTAGTCGGCAATGTTGCTTTTGTGGAATGATTCGTATGCGCCAAAGATTTTTATTGCCTCTTCGAAGGGGAGCCATTTTTTTATGTAGCCTGCGTCTTTTTCTGCTTCGGTTAGATTTTGCTTTCCTGTGTCGGATATTATTTCGCAGATAAAATAGTAGTTGACATGCTTCCAAACGTCAAAGGATTCCTCTATTTTTAGATAGTTGTTTTTTGCCCTTGCTTTTATTCCTGTTTCTTCAAGAAGCTCCCGCTCGCAGCATTGCTCAAGGCTTTCTTCTTTTTCCACACCGCCGCCTGGAATAATGTATTTGTTTCCCTTTGATTCGTAGCACAAGAGTATTTTTCCGTCTTTTAGCAAAATTCCCCTGCTTGCATTTCTTGTGTGTTCAACATGGCCCTTGTAGTCATCGTTAACTAATTGAATTGTGTTCATCTGGGGAATTCCTTTATTCCATTGCATCTGCCTTTTTCTGGTGTTCATTCATAATTGGATCCCAGTAGTCATGGTAATCCTTTTCGTATTCCGTACCGTCTGCCGGGATTCCTGAACGAATATATTTTAAAAGCCGTTTCTCTTCAAAATATTCTTTTTGGTATGAATATGGAACTTTGTAAAGTGAATCTTTAAAATTGTTGTAGATGAATTTTTCTTTGTAGAAGTCTTCAGGAGATGGAGAGTCATAATTGTAGTTTCCGTAGAATGTTGAACCTTTGTGTACGCTAAAAAATGGACCTTCAAATTTAAATGAATATTCTGTTAGGGGGCAAATGTTCAATTCCTCGGTAGTATAATTTACTTCCACTTCAATCCCCATAAAAGCGGATGTTATAATAACCGTATCTTTGTCGCTTGCCTTGAATGTTCCAACAGTTGGCTCTCCCTTTTCCAAAGCCCCGCACCAAAACTTTCCGTCGGCAGAAAAGTGCAAGTTAAAAGCTGGCCAGTCGCCACAGTTCCAATATGGAAAAGAAGTAAGATACTTTAGAAGCTCTGCTTTGTTGGAAGGAATTTTAAACTTGGGCTGGACGCTGGAAATATACCCTCCGAATACCCATCCGTATTCAGGCTCTCCGCTTTTCCATTCGTAGCTTGGAACTAAAATTTCAATCCAGGGGGCTGTTATTCCGTCAATGGTCTCTTCCTTTCCAACAGCAACCACTTTTACCGGAAGCCTGTGTGGAAGCCCGCATATCCGCTTTGACTTTAGCGATGGATAGTCCCTAACTTTTAGCCCGTCTTCGGCATCAACATACATGGTGTCGACTACTTTTCCGTTCTTATAAAAACGGCTCTTGTCTGCAAAAGCAAGTGTGATTGCACTGCATAAAACTAATAGTAAAAATATCTTCTTTTTCATTTCTAAGTTCACATTATAACAAAAGCAAAAAAAATCATAGTGGGGGAGCCTTGGAATTGGCAATCCGCTAAATTACTAGTATTTGCAAAATTTCTTCGTTTTTGCGTCGGAATATGAATTTTTAAAGCATATATATATAATGTATGGAACTTATTCAAAAAACAAAATCGGCCTTCTTTAATGCTAGGATTTTTACCCTGTCTTTTTTACATGCCGCTTTTTCTGCTTCGCTTTCTAGGGAAAACTGCGTCTGCTGCGGAAAAAGAACCGTTTTAATGCCCGTTTGCGGTGACTGTGCAAAAAAATACCTTCTTGGCTTTCTTCCTCCGGGAGACGGTAGGTGCAAACTTTGCGGAAAGATACTGGTTGTGGGTAACGATTTGTGTTCATCTTGCCGGGAAAAGAAGCTTCTTTGCCATGCGGACTCGGTTTTTCCCCTTTGGCCCTACCGCTTGTGGATGAAAGGCCTGCTTTTTGAATGGAAGATGGGAGAAAACCGCTCAATTTCCCCTCTTTTTGCTGAATGTGTGGAAAAAGCCATAGAATCTTTGTACCCAGGGGGGTGCAGGAGTGAAATTCCTCTTGTGCCGGTTCCCCCAAGACCCGGAAAGCTAAAGAATAAGGGCTGGGACCAGATAGAAGAGCTTTGCAGCATCATTCAACACCGCTACGGAAGGCCTGTTTTCCGCCTTTTAAGGAGAATTTCTTCCCAGCAGCAGAAGAAGCTTGACCGGAAGGGGAGAATCTTGCTTGGTAGTTCATCCTACAAAGAGAATGCAAAAGTCCTAAAAAAACTAGCCAAAAACGCTTTTTTACCCCAGGAAGCCGTACTTTTGGACGATGTTATGACCACCGGAGCCACCGTTGAAGCCTGTTCGGCAGTTCTAAAGGGGATGGGAATAAGAAAAGTTCAAGTTATTACGCTATTTATAGTAGACTAGAGCGCGTTCTTGGTGTAAAATAGTATGTAAGGGCAAAACGCCCGGTAATACCCTAAAAAGGAGTTAGGCATGGCCGAAGAAAATACACAATTTCAGCTCGTAACTTTTCAGCTTGGTGACGAACTGTATGGCGTAGACATTATGGATGTTAAGGAAATAGTAAAAATTCAGAGCGTCCGTCCTATTCCGAATGCGCCTTACTATGTTGAGGGAATTATCAACCTCCGTGGTGAAATCATCCCTATTATCAACCTTCACAAGAGGTTCCACATCAAGGAGATGACAAAAGACTCCGACTTTGATGAATTTGAAGAGGATGAAGGTGGCTTTATAATCCTTGATATTGAAGGAAACAAAATAGGCATCATCATAGACCGCATCAACCGCGTTATTTCCGTGGACAAGGGAGAAATTAAGCCGCCGCCACAGATGCTCAGCGGTATTGGCACGGAATACATTCACGGTGTTGTTCGCCAGGATCAGTCTTATCTTATCATCCTTGACACAAGAAGACTGTTCAATGCCAACGAACTTCAGAAGATTGTTCCAGAAATACGCTGACGTTAAGCCCTTTTTGCGGTGAATGCTAAGCCTTGTGCTTTTTTTTAGTAGCCGCTAAATAAAAAACTAAAAACCGCATTTGTAATACTTCCCCTTGAAGTTCTGCTTTTAGGGGAGGTTCTTTAATAAAAGGATTTTAAAAATGATACAGACATACAGTCCTACCATACGCAGAAAAGAAATGGAAGCCGTACTTACCTGTATGGTGGACGAAAAGATAGGTCCCGGTGACCAGACGGCACGTCTTGTTCAGGCTGTAAAAGAAAACACTGGATGCGACGGAGCTGTTGCCCTAAGAAGCCCCTCCGTTGCGCTTGAATATGCCCTTAAAGCCTTGGATTTGCCCAAGGAAAGCCTTATCATGCTTAGCGCACTTGCCCCGGCTTGGCAGATTGTTACGGTTGAGCGTCTTGGATACAAGCCTATGGTTCTTGATGTTGTAGAGGAAACAGGTCTTGTTACCCCGGAAATTATTGAAGAAGGCATGAAGAACGGCGGTAAGCTTATTGTTCTTACTGAATCCATGGGGGTTCTTCCGGACATAAAGGCAATACTTGCTCTTGGCATTCCTGTTATAGAAGACATTTCCCAGTCAGCCCTTTCTTTTTATCCTGCAGAAAAGGAAAATGAAGGAGAAGAGGGTAAAAGTACTGAGGAAAAGAGTCAGGAAGAAGGAGAAAAGGATGCCCCTTCAGGAAAAAGAGCCGGAATGTACGGTGTCTACACTATATTCGGCATGGAAGACAGGGACATCATAACAGCTGGTGGCGGTGCTGTCCTTATGGCTCCTTGCAGACGCGAGTGGATTGTTCTAAAAAAGCTTGCAGAAGAAGCACCTTCTACGGACATAATGCCGGACATGAATGCAGCGCTTGCCTTTGTTGAGCTTAAGGAATTTGAACGCAACGAAAAGACCCGCATAGAAATATTCAACCTCTACAGCAGGGCAATTGCCAGCGGAAGGCATAGAACCTTCGTGCGTGCATTGGACAGGGGTTCAACAATTTACTCTTTCCCGCTCGTGCTAAATTCCGGTTTTAAGGATGTAAAGGCTTATGCCCAGAAAAAGGGTATAGAGATACGCCAGGCCTACGAGAATTCAATAGTTGCTTTGCGTCAGGAAGAAATTGCACCGTCATGTCTTTGCGCAAACTCACTGCTTCTTCGCTGTGCAATGTTCCCGCTTTATCCTAGGCTTGGACAGAAGGACGTTTCCCTGATGGTAAAGGTCTTGTCTTCCCTGCCGTAATGGAAATCCTATGAAAAAGTGTCTTGTTATTGTCAACGAATTCAAAAGAAATGCCTCTGAACTTGCGGACGAGATTTGTTCATTCCTAAGGGAAAATTCGGTAAGTTCAGACATTTATTCGTATGACGGCTCTTCACTTGACTCTTCAAAATCATCCCCTGTTTTTAAGGGCTACGATTTTACCGTGACCCTTGGCGGAGACGGAACTGTTCTTTCTGCCTGCAGGGGTTGCGCACCTCTTGGCATACCGGTTTTTCCAATAAACCTTGGGGAATTTGGCTTTCTTGCGGTTGTTTCTCCCTCCGACTGGAAAAAGGATCTCTTGTCCTACATTGAAGGCAAGGCTTTTACGGGTAGGCGCTCACTTGTAAGAAGCGAAGTCATAAGGGACGGAAAGACTGTCTTTGACGTATGCGGAATGAACGATGCGGTTATTTCTAGCCCCGGTTCTTCAAGGCTTGTTAACCTTGACGTAGCCTATAACCATGCCCTGCTTGGACCCTTTAAGGCAAACGGAATAATTGTTTCTACTCCTACAGGTTCAACCGCATATTCTGCTGCTGCAGGAGGCCCAATACTTGACCCTTCGCTTGACGGACTTGTTCTTACGCCTGTAAGCTCTTTTAGTTTGTCTGCAAGGCCACTTGTTTTTAGCGCAAAAGGGGAAATAGCAATAACTGTTCAGCCTTCGCGCGTGGATGTGGGGCTTAGCATAGACGGTCAGGTGAATTTTAATTTGCAGGAAAACGATGTTATAATTTTGGGCATACCGGAGTACAAGGCCTCTATAATTTGTTCCACCCAGGAAAAATTCTATGCGGCTTTGCAGAGCAAGCTCAACTGGTCAGGAGGACCCCGTGCTTGAGGAACTTGACATAAAGAATTTTGCGCTTATTGATTCTGCTCATGTTGAATTTTCAAAAGGCTTTACCGTTTTGAGCGGTGAAACTGGCGCTGGAAAGTCAATTTTAATCGGAAGCCTGGCTTTTCTTCTTGGCGGAAAGGCTGGTGTTGAACAGATTCGCACTGGAACGCAGGAAGCTCAGGTTTCTGGAACATTCCTTCTGGAAAGCCCGGAAGCACATGCCTGGCTTGACGAACACGGTATTAGTGACGAGGACGGAAGGATTCTCTTGCGCCGCGTAATAAGGAACACGGGAAAATCATCCGGTTGGATAGGCGGAGTTCCCGTAACAAGGGCGGATTTGCTTGCTTTTTCCGCATTCCTTGTAGACATACACGGTCAGCACGAACAGCAGTCACTCTTTAAGGTTACCGAGCACAGGCGCTATCTTGACATTTATGCCGGAATCACAGAACAGGTTGCATCTTTTACTGCCCTTTATTCAGACCTGGTGGAAAAACGCAGGCTTTTGCAGAGCCTTAACACGGACGACTCAAAGCGGGCAGAGCGAATAGAAATGCTTAATTTTGCCGTGGAAGAGATAAATTCCGCAAACCTAAAGGAAAACGAGGATTCAGAGCTGGAGGACGAGGAAAACCGTCTTTCTTCCTACGAAAAGCTCTATGGCGAGATAGAAGAAATCAATTCGCTTCTGGAAGGCGAGGGTGGAGGAATACTCAGTCTGTTCAAGAGGCTTTCTTCATCTTCTTCCAGGGCATCTTCACTGGACAAGAGCCTTGGAACCCTTGAAAACCGCATTCAGTCTGCATACTACGAGATAGAAGATATTTCTGCTGAATTCCGCCGCTATGAGCAAGGGCTTGTATTTGACCCGGAAAGGCTTGAGCAGGTACAGGACCGTCTTGAACTTATATACAAGCTAAAGAAAAAGTATGCATCCGGTAAGACATCCCCAATTTCGCAGGTTCTTGAATACGCACAGAAGGCACAGGCAGAACTCGAGCAGATTTCTGGACTTTCGCAGAACCGCGAAGAGCTGGAGCTTAAAGTTCAGGAAGCAGGAAAGAAAGTCTATACAGCAGCAAAGGAAATAAGCATAAAGAGAAAGGCTGCTTCGGAAAAGATGTCCCATGATGTAGAAGAAATCCTTCAAAGGCTTGGCATGGGCGGTACAAAATTCAAGGTGAACCTTCAGGAAAAGGCTGGTGATGACGTTACGCAAAAGTGCGGCCCCTACGGAATGGACGACATTGAATTCCTCATAAGCGCAAACCCGGGCTCCCCAATGCTTCCTCTTGCCAGAATCGCTTCTGGTGGTGAACTTAGCCGTGTAATGCTTGCCCTAAAGACCATACTTTCTGCCGCGGACACTGCCGGAACACTGGTCTTTGACGAGATAGACACCGGTATTGGAGGCGAAGTTGCAGTTGCGGTCGGCGATCACCTAAAAAAACTTGCTTCTTCAAGACAGATATTGTGCATTACACATCTAGCGAGCATTGCGGTTTATGCCGATAATCAGCTAAAGATAGAAAAAGGAGCAGCCGGAGATATGACAAGCACAGCCGTTTTCCCTGTAGCCGGATCCAGCCGAGTTCAGGAAATTGCACGTATGCTTTCCGGGGATTCATCTTCCGAAGAGTCTTTGGAACACGCGTCTTCCATGCTGCAAAAATACGGAGGCAGATAATGGCAAACATAACTACAGAGGCAAGAGCTGAATTTTCGGCAAAGTCAAAAGAAGTAAAGGCTCAGATAGACGCCTTGCTCAAGCAGGAAAAAGAAGCTGTTTTTAAGATGCGCCAGTCAAGGGACGGTGTGGAATACAAAAAGCTTGAACTTGCCGAACTCATGCTAAAGATTGCGTCCCTCTACATGTCCATAAACACACATTCTCTTAAAATTCTAGAGACAAAGAACAACGACGCCCTTAACGATGCCCGCAAGATAATTTACAAGGCAATCATCTATATGGAAGAAGTGGTAACAAATGCCGTTGACTGTCCTTTCCGCGAGCTGGAACCAACCCTGGACAAGATTCAGGCTACACCCATAGAAAAAAGGTTCTATCTGGTGCGCAAATTTGGCCTTGCAATAGACCTTCTTGTAGACGCATTCGGAAAGAATTCAAAGTGGGAAATTTCATTCGTAGAGCTTAGGGCCAGATTCGCCGCCATAGCAAAGAATTTCATAGACATGAAGCAGGCTGCCAAGGACTATTTTGACCCTTCTTCCAAGGACTACGACAATTCAGTTCTCTACGTACGCCTTATAAGAAAGCTTTTGAACAAGAGTGCAGACGAATACCGCGCAAAGTATGAAGGTCCTTCCCGCCGTATAGACGACATGAGGCAGGCCATTAACTTCCTGATTGCGGCAAGACGCGTTGCAATGGTGCTTAACGACAGCGAAAACAGCGAAGAAATCCGCAAAAAAGCCCTTGTCTGGAAGCAGAAGATGGAGGCGGACCAGAAGGACGGTTCTAGCAAATAGCTTTTGCCGCCAACAGGCTCCGTTTTACGATGGATAAGAATTTTGCACTTAAGATATTCGAGGGATTTTCAATTGAACGCTGGAACGATTTGGTTCGCCCCTTCAGCGTTGTAGAAATGGACAAGTCTGCCGAAAAGATGGTGGTTGCATACATCATAGGCAAATTTGAAGAAAACCGCGGTCAGAAGATAGACTGGGAGTGGATGATTTATGCCTCCCTCTTTGACCTTCTTAGAAAAATAGCCCTCTGCGACATAAAAAGCCCCGTGGAACGCCTTTTAAGAAGCCAGTACCCGGAGGAATACATAAAGCTCAACGAATGGGTTTTGGACCAGTACCGCACATTCATCTCCGACAGGGACCTGTTTTCCCGCTTTACCCTTTACATAGGCAGAACATCCGGTTCAATCCCCTTCGAAAAAGGACAGGAACTTACAGCCAGAGTCTTCCGCGCCGCCCACAAGTATTCAACCCTCCGCGAACTGGAAATGATAAGCCCGGTAAACGAACCCATGCGCCTTGAGCAGATAAAAAAAGAAGTCTATGCGGACATCCAGTCTTTCCTGGACCTTAGGGGGCTTCAGCTGCTTTACACAAGGCAAAGACCCTTCGACTTCCTTACCAAGATAGAGCAGCTCCGTTTCCAGACAAGATGGAACCAGACACCCCGCGTACCAAAGACAAGCGTTCTTGGCCACTGCTTCTTTGTTGCAATACTAACGCTCCTTCTGCAGAGGGAAAACGGGGTAAAGCTTTGCTCCAAGCGCCTTTTTAACAACTTCTTCTGCGGACTCTTCCACGACTTGCCGGAAGCGGTAACAAGGGACATAATTTCTCCTGTAAAGCAGGCAACACACGGACTTCCGTCTGTAATCAAGGAAATAGAAGAAATAATTGTAAACAAAGACTTGGTTCCGCACATGGAAGACTTCTACAAGAACGAGATAATGTACTTTACCGATGACGAATTTTGCAACAGGATAATACTGAACGGAAAAACTGTCCGCGTAGAATATGACGAACTGAACGAAAAATATAATTCAGACCAATATTCTCCTGTAGACGGACGCATTGTTAGGCTTTCCGACCATTATTCGGCTTTGCTGGAGGCTGATTCATCCATAAAGCACGGAATTACAAGCAAGCACCTTAGGGACGGCAAGGTTAACCTTTTAAAGTCCTATCCCGAAGGAACAGTCATAAACGGAATCGACGCGGGGCGTTTGTTTGCTCCGTTTGCCGGTAACTAGACGCATTTGCCGGTAAGAATCTGGTAAAACCAAGAACCGGTAGCTAAGCAAAAGGGGACTTCTATGATAAAAGATGAAAAAATTTGGATAGCCAATACGGAAAGCGGAGAAAATGTCTTTATACATCCCAAGATGGCCAACAGGCACGGACTTATAGCAGGGGCAACCGGTACCGGTAAGACCGTAACGCTAAAGGTCCTCTGCGAATCATTCAGCAGCATGGGAGTTCCGGTTTTTATTGCAGACGTAAAGGGAGACGTTTCTGGACTCCTTCAGGCAGGCACTTCTTCCCCGGACATGGATTCAAGAATAAAGAAATTTGCCTTGGATACAGAAGGCTTTAACTTTACCTCTTTCCCCGTAGCGCTATGGGACCTCTCCGGAAAAAAGGGAATAAAGCTACGCACAACCGTAAGCGAGATGGGCCCCCTTCTTCTTTCCCGCATAATGAAGCTGAACGAACTTCAGTCAGACCTGCTTACAATCTGCTTCCAGATAGCGGACGACAACGACCTTCTTATGGTAGACACAAAAGACCTAAAGGCAGTCCTTAACTATATGAACGAAAACTCCAAGGATTTGGCCGCAGAATACGGAAACATCTCTTCCCAGTCAATAGCCGCAATCGTAAGGGCAGTCGTAGCACTGGAAATTGCAGGCGGAAAGACCTTCTTTGGAGAGCCATCCCTAAAAATAGAAGACTGGTTTGCAACGGACGGAGATGGACGCGGAGTTATAAACATCCTGGACAGCTCAAGCCTAATAAATGACACCCGCCTTTATTCAACATTCCTACTTTGGATGCTAAGCGAACTTTTTGAAAACTTGCCGGAAGTAGGGGATGCAGAAAAGCCCAAGATGGTATTTTTCTTTGACGAAGCCCACCTTCTCTTTAACGACGCACCAAAGGCACTGCTGGAAAAAATAGAGCAGGTAGTAAAGCTTGTCCGCAGTAAGGGAATAGGTGTCTATTTCTGCACGCAAAACCCTAGGGACATAACGGACGGAGTTCTTTCCCAGCTTGGAAACAAGATACAGCACTGTTTGCACGCCTATACCCCGGCAGACCAAAAGGCACTAAAAGCCGCAGCCCAGTCCTTTAGAACAAACCCGCAGTTCAACACGGAAGAAGTTATACAGAATCTTGGAATAGGGGAGGCAATAGTTTCTTTCCTGGACGAAAAGGGTGTTCCCGGAGTTTGCCAAAAGGTCAATATCCTTCCCCCGCAAAGCAAAATTGGACCAGCCGACGCAATACCAAGGGATTCATGCATGAGGTCAAATTCCCTCTGCCAAAAATACAAGGCCGACGTTGACCCCCTTTCTGCATACGAAAGGCTCTCGGAAGCAAAAAAACAGCAGGAGGAAGCATCTGCAAAAACTTCCGGAAGCACTTCTGGCTCTGCAAAAAAAAGCGGAAGTTCAAAAAGTCAGCTGTCAAAAAGCGGAAAGCGCGCAACTTCTTCCATGGGTTCAAGCCTTGGACGCGAGGTAGGAAAAGCCTTGGGCGGAAACTTTGGCTCCCTGGGCAAAAAAATTGGTGGCAACATAGGAGCGTCTCTTGGCAGGGGACTTCTTAACACCCTCTTTAAAATGTAGATTTTTCTCTTGGTCTGTTATGAACATTGCGCTGCAGTCGTCCGATTTCTTAAAGCCGCACCTCTCGTAAAAGTTCAGCTCCTTGTTATAGGCAACAACAACTATGCGCAGATAATCCTTGTACTTTTCCCTTGTCATGGCAACAACTAGTTTTTCCGGGTAATTCCCAGATGACCACTCAACGTGTAGAGCAGACAAGCTTCTGACCAAACTGGTATAGTAAAACTTTTAAAAACAATTAGGGCCACCCCGGAAACAAAAGCTTCCAAGATGGCCCTTACCCTTTCATATGGGAGGAATAGTCGGTACGGGAATCGAACCCGTGTTTAGAGATTGAGAATCTCTCGTCCTAACCGTTAGACGAACCAACCGCTAAAAAAAAGCCGGCTTTACAGTCGGCTTGCAAGTTCCCCAAGGAGGATTCGAACCCCCACAATCAGAACCAGAATCTGAGGTGCTACCATTACACAATCGGGGAATGAATGGATAGTGATATTTATATACTAAGTGAAAAAAAATGTCAATACGAAAATAAAGAATTTTTCCAAAAAAAATATAAAAAAATCCGTAAAAAAAAATAACCAAAATACAAAAAGTCTGCTACAATATATACCGATATATAAGAGAGAAAATTTCTTAATTTTAGTATTGTGCGTCCGCTTTTTGGCAAGAAAGATGTCATTGTCGGGCTTATGCAAAACTAGAAGTTGGCGCTAATATAAAAAAAGGAAGAGTAATGGCAAAAAAAGCAAATACAAATTCCACGTTTGATAATCTCGTTGTTGGAATAAGCACTTCTGAACGTGAGCAGATGCTGAATAAAATGAAAAAAGGGCGTTCTGTTGGCCAAGGGCAGCTTAACGGACTGGATCAGGCTTCTGGAGATGGCGATTCGGAAAGCGATCTTAATTCCCAGTTTAAGAAGCAGTCTTTCTTTAGGCAGATTTTCCTTTGGCTTCTTGCTACAATAACAAATTCATCAATAGATGACGTGTTCAACAAATTCCTTGTTAACGGAATTGCAAAGAGCATAGAAAAAGAATACCCTGGAATCATAGACCACAAGAGAAAGGCTCTTATCCAGGGCTTTTACGAAAAGCTTGTTCAGCTAAAGAAAAGCGCAGACTTCTTCCTTCCTTCCATTCAGGCTTATGAAGAAGATCCGGAATCATTCTATATCCTCTTGGGCTACATCATAATGCCAAACGTAGGCGTTAACATAGAAAAAGCTTCCGACCCCTACATGTATTCCTTCCAGAAGATTATCACCAAGGAAATGCGTGCATCGCTTATTGCAAAGATGGAGGCTATCCTTGACGAAATTCCAATGCAGAAGAAAAACGAGGTCTATGCCTGCGTCCGCTGCGTTGAATGGCTAAAGCAGTTTGTTAAGCTTCCATTTGGAAAGATGATTTCCCGCTTCTACAAGTCGGAGACCAATACAAAAGAAACCCTATATGCCCAGATAAAGGCTGATTTCCCTGAGTTTGCAAGGGTAATGTGCAATTACGTTCCCATTACGGACGAACTTATCCAGACCCTGTACATGTTCAACGAGCACAGGGGTGTGGTATCCGGTTTTGAATCCTTGGACCAGGTTGCTCAGGCTGGAACAGACTTTGTTAACAGTGCGGCTGGCGAATTTTCTGCAATAAAGACTTTTGCCCAGACAGTTCCAATGTACAATCTTGCAAAGGTTGTATTTGAAAATTCCCTATACTTCCCGGAAGCATACGGCGGCGGAGAAGACTGGCTCATCAGGTACAGGGCAAAGTGGAAGTCCCTTTTTGACCAGAGGTGGGAGCAGTGGAATCGCGACTATAAAAAAGAAAAGATTAAGGAAAAGATTAAGGGCTACTTTGAGATGGCAGATTTCCCCATGTTCCCGTTTAGGCCTTGGGCTAAGTTTGCAAATACATCCGTATCTTTCCACTACGATTTGACTATTGGCTTTATAAACGGCTTTATGAAGAACGTATACAAGCTCTATCTTCCACCTCTAGACACTGCCGCTGTAGAAGGAGAATTTGCCCTTAGGCAGAACAGGCTGGAGTACACGGATACATTCAACCTCTTTGCTACGGTTAAGGACAAGCTAGACGTCTTTGCAAACCAGCTTTCTGCCGGCGGAGAATTTGGCCTGCGCTTTGGTTCGTACGACGGAGTGGAGCACTTTGGAAAGCTGGAGCTACAGGAACTTGGTTCTCTAATGGAAAGCGTAGAAGATTCTGCCCGCGAGATTGTGAACGGTTTTGGAAAGGCCTGCCGCAGCATGGTGGATCTTATAGGTGGAATGCTTGGCGAAAAGGTTACCCCCTACTATGGTCCGCTAACAAATCTTTCAAAGATTGCCGGTCACGAAAACAAAAAATTCCGTGAGCGTTTGGGTCAGGCAAGAAACGGGATTCAGCATTCCTACGAAGTTGTTCAGGAAATGGAGCCACTTGACTCTACCCAAATTTAAAGCAGGAAATGTAAATTGAACGAGAATTTTCTTGCATTGAATTTTTGCCGGGGAGAAAGCATTGTCCCGGATTCCCCGGTAGCAGGCATGACGCTTTTAAAAACTGGATCCATGCGCTTTAGGTGGAACGAGGAAAACCCCAACCGCCTGTCTTTTTTGAATGGTCTTTCCTTACCGGACAAAAAGATTGCAGCAGTAGAACTTATCCATTCACACACGGTCTATGCTATAGAAGACGAGAGTGAAGTAAAGGGCTTACAGGGAGACGGAATTATTACCCTTAACAAAAAGATTATCCCCGTAATTACAGCCGCAGACTGTATGCCTATCCTTATCTACGATCCTGTTACCAAAGTCTTTGGCGCTCTGCATTCTGGCTGGAAGGGAACTGGAATTGCCTGTGATGCCATTGCCCTTGCCCAAAAGAAATACGGAGCAAATGCAAAGGACTTCTGCGTAATAATGGCTCCCCACATCCACGACTGCTGCTATTTTATAGAAGAAGACCGCGCTTCCTTCTTTGCAGAAAACTTTACCCCCGACTGCGTTAGCCTTATCCGCGAAGGGGAGAACGCTGGTAAGTACGCTCTTTCCCTGTCCAAGGCAAACCTTGAGGCTCTAAAGAAAATAGGTGTTCCCCAGGAGAACATAGTCATAAGCTCTGACTGCACATGCTGCAAAAAAAATCCCGACGGCAACTACAAATTTGGTTCCTTCCGCCGGCAGACATTACCGCTTCCGCAAAGCTTGTCCCTGGAAGAAAGGCAAAAGCTCTTTACCGTTCAGGCTGCTTGGGTAAAGTGGTAAACCCTGTAATTCCGAACTGCTACGCCATATTCATACGCACTTGCTGCAAATATGGATTTGGAATCTATATCTCCTTGGTGGTTTTGTCTCTTTTTGGTAAAATAGTATTTTTTTGTTGGCTTAAAATCTGATTTTACACTAAAAAATATAAAAATATTTGTGGAAACGTTTCCGATGTGCTATTCTGTAATTGTAGCGGAGAAAGCGCGGCAGGGGGTGTAGGGGCCAGCCGAAGGCTGGTTGCCAAAGGCAATGGAGGGGCGTTGACCCCGGAACCCCGGAAGACCCACATAAAAGGAACTTCTGTTTGCGTTTTAGATTCGTGTAATTAATGGCAAGTGCCGCAAAAAAAGAGAGGAGGACCAAAAGCTGTGCATTTCACCCTGTAAAAAATGCATCTTACCCAGAAATGAATTGAGGGGCTTTTTTCTTGATTTTATAATTGGCTTGAATGCAATTTTTGGAGGTCGATTATGAAACTTTATGAAAAAATAGCGGGCTTTTTATTGCTTCCTGTAGCTTCAATTCTTGTGCTTCTTTTTACTTCTTGTAATGTGATGGAGGAATACTTTGAAGAATCTTTGGGTCTGCTGCCGTATAAAAAAGTTGGAACGGAAACTATAGAAGGAAACGATTATGAAATTGTTACTTTTGGAGAGTTTCCTCAGTCAAGGAAGAGGGACGACGTAAGAATCGTAAGCTCTAATCCGGAAATAAAAAACGGCTTGAATTATTATAGGGGTGATGATGACGAGCGCTATGTAAAATTTGGTAATGAGTTTTACAAGGTTGAGCCTATAAGGTGGCGCATTCTTACAGGAAGATACGATTATTCCGAAAGAAAACTTTTGCTTGCGGAAAGCATTCTTTCTGGATGTGAATACTATCCGTATGCGGGAGAAAGAGTCATCTCTTCAAACATAGTCGGAAAAAGTAACTATGAGCACAGCAAGATCCGCGCTTATTTGAATGGGCTTTCCTATCAAAAGAGGGAAAATCTTTCAGCGGACCAGCAGGAAGATGATACTTTTTTGGGTAAGGGTTTTTACCAGCAGGCTTTTTCCGATTACGAGAAGATGCATATTGTAACCAAGGAGGTGCAAGGCTGTAGGAACAGTGTCTTCTTGCTAAGTTTGGACGATGCTACAGAAGAAGATTACGGTTTTGCTCCGGCAGGCAACGAGGATGTTCACCGTATTAGAAGGCCTACGGACTATGCGGCTGCCATGGGAATAACCCTTTCAATCTTTGAAGAAAGGGGGTGCAATTGGTTTTTGAGCAATCCGCGTGATTCTATGGGGGCATACGGTATTGATGATTGTGGTAAGGTAAGCGACGAACATCTTGTCTTTCCACTCGGAGTGGTTCCGGCTGTGTATGTGGAGCGGTGATCGGTCTTTGCGGTGTAGGGGTGCCTTAATTTGTAAAGAGGGGCTGCTTTTGTAAAGAGGGGGCTGCTTTTGTAAAGCGGAGGTTGCTTTTGTAAAGCGGAGGTTGCTTTTGTAAAGCGGAGGCTGCTTTTGTAAAGAGGCACTGCTTATGGAAAGAGACATGGCAAAGACGCGGGTACTTGTATATTTATGAAAAAAACTGTATAACGAATGTATAAACTTACATTCACAGAGGTCAACTATGGCAAAAGACAAAGTTGTTTTGGCTTATTCAGGCGGACTTGATACTACGGTTATCATTCCTTGGTTAAAAGAAAATTATGACTACGACGTAATTGCCGTATGCATCGACTTGGGACAGGGCGATGACTGGGACGCTATTAAAAAGCGCGCGCTCAACACAGGTGCTTCTGCCTGCTACGTTGTTGACGCAAGAAAGGAATATATAGAAGAATACTGCTGGGCAGCCCTTAAGGCAAATGCTGTCTACGAAGATGAATATCTTCTTGGTACTTCTACAGCACGTCCTCTTATCGGAAAGATTTTGGTTGAATATGCACGCCAGGAAAAGGCTGTTGCAATCTGCCACGGTGCTACAGGAAAGGGTAACGACCAGGTTCGCTTTGAACTTGCAATCAAGGCCTTTGCTCCGGACATCAAGGTTATTGCTGCATGGAGAGACCCAAAGTGGGATATGGACAGCCGCGAAGCAGAAATTGAATATCTTGAAAAGCGCGGACTTGAAGTTCCAATGAAGCACGACCAGTCTTACAGCCGCGACGAAAACATCTGGCACCTTAGCCACGAAGGTCTTGAACTGGAAAAGACAGAGAACGAGCCAAACTACAAGCACATGCTTAAGAACACAGCTGTTCCCGAAGAAGCTCCAGATGAAGGCGAATATGTCCAGATTGACTTTGAAAAGGGTATTCCTGTTGCACTCAACGGAAAGAAGATGGACGGTCTTGAGCTTGTAACAGAACTTAACAAAATTGGCGGAAGGAACGGAATTGGTCTTGTAGACATCTGCGAAAACCGCTGCGTTGGTATGAAGAGCCGCGGTGTTTACGAGACACCAGGTGGAGCAATCCTTTACTTTGCACACCGCATGATGGACCACATCTGCCTTGACCGCGACACATACCACTTTAAGCAGCACCTTTCAATTAAGGCTGCGGAGCTTATCTACGACGGAAAATGGTTCACAACACTCTTTGATTCAATCATGGCATTTGTGGACAAGACAGAAGAAACCGTTACCGGATGGGCTAAGCTTCACCTCTACAAGGGAGCAATCCGCGGTGCTGGTTCTGCTTCAAAGTACAGCCTCTACAACGAGAGCATTGCCTCCTTCAAGACTGGCGACCTTTACGACCACAAGGACGCTCAGGGCTTCATAACATTGTTCGGACTTCCTCTTAAGGTACGCGCAATGATGGAGCAGAGTGTTGGCGAAGGTCAGGCAATCATTGAAAGCAAGTCTTTTAAGAAACGCCCGACTGAATAAATAACATTTGCCGGGTGAAGATTTAATAGGAGATATATATGAACAAAAGAAAAAGCGGTATTCTGCTTCACGTTACGTCTTTGCCCGGCACCCCTGGAATTGGTACTCTGGGGGAATGCGCTTACAAATTTGCCGACTGGCTAAAAGAATCAAACCAGTCTTACTGGCAGGTTTTGCCGCTTGGACCTACTGGCTACGGGGACAGCCCTTACCAGAGTTTTTCAACCTTTGCAGGAAATCCCCTTCTTATAGACTTTGACGATCTTGTTAAGCGTGGATGGGCATGCAAAGAAGACGTCCTTCCCCCGGAATACATAAAGAGCCAAGGCAATGTAGACTTTGGTTCTGTCGTATGGTGGAAGATGCCTGTCCTTGCAAAGTGCGCATCATACTTTTTAAAGAAGTGTTCAAACGAAGACCGCGCAAGCTACGAAGCTTTTAAAAACGACCAGTCCTCCTGGCTAAACAATTACGCAGACTACACAAGCATAAAAAACTTCTACGACCAGAAAGCAAAAAACGAAGGCGTGGAAGGAGTTGCAAGCATGTGGAACCGCTGGTGGCCGCGTGAACTTGCAGAACACAATCCTACAGCCGTAAGCCGCTGGGATGCAGAACACACGGATGATATTGAACAGATAAAGGTTATCCAGTTCTTCTTTGCAACTCAGTGGTCATCCCTCAAAAAATACGTCAATTCGCTTGGAATAAAAATCATAGGCGACATCCCCATCTTTGTTGCTGGAGATTCAGCAGACGTATGGGCAAACCAGAAATTCTTCCAGATGGATCCGGAAACACTCTTGCAAAAAACATGTGCCGGAGTTCCACCGGATTATTTTAGCGCAACAGGACAGCTCTGGGGCAATCCTCTCTACGACTGGGACGCAATAAAAAAAGACAACTACAGCTGGTGGGTAGACCGCATAAAAAACATGCTCCGCCTTGTAGACGTTATCCGCATAGACCACTTTAGGGGCTTTGAATCCTACTGGCAAATTCCATACGGAGCACCAAACGCAATAAAAGGTGAATGGATAAAAGGTCCCGGCAAAGACCTCTTTGACGAAATAAAAAAACGCCTTGGAAGCCTTCCCATCATTGCAGAAGACCTTGGCGTAATCACACCGGAAGTAGAAGAACTCCGCGACGGATGTGCCTTCCCCGGAATGAAGATTTTGCAGTTTGCCTTTAACGACGAACCTTGGAGCGAAGAAAGCGCAGAAAACAAAGACCTTCCCGGAAACTACACAACCTCAAACATCATAGTCTATACCGGAACCCACGACAACGACACAAGCGCAGGATTCTTTGCATCCGCATCGGAACAGCTAAAGAAAAATGTTGCCGGCTATTTTGAACTGGAAGAAAACCTTTCCCCGCTGGAACTTACCAGTGTCCTGATTGAGCGCGCATACCAAAGCAAAGCAGACACCGCAGTCATTCCCCTGCAGGACGTATTTGCCCTTGGCAGCGAAGCCCGCATGAATACCCCAAGCACAACAGGAAGCAACTGGACCTGGCGCATGGAAAAAGAAATGCTCTCCGACACAAAACGCGCATCATACCTAAAAGAACTTTCCCAGCGTTTTAACCGGAACTGCTAGTTTTCTTCTCTGGGCGCCCTTGATGCTTCGCTGGGTTTTACCCTTGAAGCATTCGCTGGGCGTCCCTTGAAACTGCGTTGGGCGTTCCCCCGCATGCGCGGGGTCAGGCTTTCCGGGGTTCCGCGCAAAAGCGCTCCATTGCCTACGGCAACCCGCTCCGCGGGCCCCTCCAATCCTTAACGCGTCGTACAACATCCATTTTATCCGCTACCCATATATCAATTAAGAGAAAAATTAACCCGTTTTGAAAAGTCATACATGGCGACTTTTTTGTATCGCTCGTATTGTTTTTTGTCTTGGTCTTTATACATTCTAATTAACTCCAAATTTTGGAATGCAAATTACCATTTACATAGAACCTTAAAAAGATTAAATTGTATAAAACAAGAAACATGTCCTTATCAGGAAAAATCCTGCAATCACATTTTAAAAGACTTCCCCGCAAATTAAAGTGAAAATACCTATATCCACTTGTTTGAATCCGGGAAGATTTGTAAGAGGTGCTATAAACTTAAATAAAGATATGATATAGTTTAAAAATACTCTAGGTTTATGCAGAAAATTAAAGAGGATTTTCTTATGATAAAAAAGTTGTTTGTTCTTGAAAAATACATTTTCTTGATTGCAAGTCTCATGTTATTAACCTCGTGCAAAAATAAAGCGGAAATAATTTTCTGGGATTACAGCGAGGATCTTGCAAAGGAAGAAGTTAACGCGGATTCCAATGTAAATGAATTAAAATCTAAATATGCT
>JAGACC010000342.1 GCA_017614295.1 Treponema sp. | reverse complement strand
TTGAGGAAAAGTCATTTTTGCAAGAGTTGTTTTTCCACTTTGGCGGGGGCCGGTTATCCCAATTACAGGGAATTGATTGGCAAGCCGTAAAAGCGCGTCTTTTGCCTTTCGTTGGATATCCATTTTTGCCTCCTGTAGAATAGGGTAATTATCTAAAGTATAATATGGTAAAAATCTAAAGTCAAGAGTGGTAAAAATCTAAAGTGAAGGATGGTGAAAATCTAAAGTGGGCGAAGGGTGGTGGCAGAAAAGGATGCGGCAGGCCATGGAAGGGTTGCCGTAGGCAAGGACGCCGCTTGCGGCGGACCGAGCGTTAGCGGGCCCTGGAACGGCCACACACGGGACCTGGACGGTAAGCGTTTGATTTTTGGCGGTTGAAAAATAAAAGTGCCGCAGAAAAAAAATCTATATAATACAATAGATTGCCGTGCCTTTCGCAACAAAGTTTACTGCGGGCACGGCAATGACATTTAGTTATTTTTATGTTCGGTATTATTTGTCTGTTTTGCTGCTGCTTGCATTTGCAAGTTTGGCACCGACGAAGCTGTTGAGTAGGTCCTTGGGGTTTATGCCAAGGCTCTGGCCCAGTGCTTCGGAAATCTGGGTGACGTTTTTCATGATGTCGCCCTGGAGCTGGGACGAGTCTCCGCCGTACATGTAAATCTTGTCCACGTTGGAGTAGGCTTTTCCTGCTGCCTCCGCAATTTTTGGCAGCTGTTCAAAGTAGAGCTTGAGGGCCTGGAGCTGCATGTCCTGCTTTGCGGCGTCACCGTATTTTGCCATGGCTTCCGCCTTTTTGTTAAGACCTTCTGCTTCTGCCTCTAGCTTTGCCTTGATTGCGGCTGCTTCCGCTTCTCCCTGAGCCTGGGTTGCTTCTGCGAGTGCCTTCTTACCGGCTGCTTCGTTTTCCATAAGAGCCTTTTTACCAGCTGCTTCGTTTTCCATTGCCTGTTTTGCGGCTTCGGCCTGCTTTAGCTTTGTGTATGCGTCTGCGTCTGCCTGCTTCTGGATTTCGAATGCATCTGCCTCGGCTTTCTTTTGCCTGCGGTAAAGGTCTGCGTCTGCCTGTTGCTGGGCGGCGTACTTGTCTGCGTCCGCGGTTTTCTTGACGTCTGCTTCGAGGGCCTTTTCCTTTATGGAAACAACCTTTTCCTGAAGCTCAATCTCTTTATCCTGGCGGGCTATGTTTGCCTCTACCTCTTTAACTTCCTTGTCCTTTCTCTGAACTTCCGCTTCAATTGCCATGGCTGCGTCTGCCTTTGCGGCTTCCGTGTCTGCCTTTGCCTTTAGCGATGCTTTCTTAAGGGCAAGCTCATTCTGCTTCTGGGCAATTTCTAGTTCTGCGGCAACCCATGCGTCGTTTGCGTCTTTGTCTGCCTGAGCCTGGGCAATCTTTACTTCCGCTTCTGCTGCGGCCTTTGCCTTTGCTGCGTCCTTGGAGATGGAAACAGTGTTTTCTATACCAAGGTTGTTGATTACGTCGTTGTCGTCCTTGAAGTTCTGGATGTTGAATGTGGTAAGTTCAAGTCCAAGGTCCATAAGGTTTGGCTTTACGTTTTCTGCGACTTTTTCGGCAAGAACCTTTTTGTCTCCCTGGATCAAATCCTTGAGCTTTATCTGTGAAATTATTTCGCGGATGTTTCCTTCAAGAACAGGGGTAACGACAGAGGCAATGTCTTCCGTTGAGTATCCGATGAACTTGGCGGCTGCCTTCTTCATTATCTCTGCTTCCTGAGAGATTGCTATGTTTGCAACAGCGTCTACCTTGATGTTGATTGCATCCTGGGTTGGAATTGAATCCTTTGAGACAAAGTCTACCTGGATGTTTTCCAGCGTCATGTAGTCGATGCGCTGTAAGAATGGAATTACGAAAATGGCCTTACCGGTAACCGTTTTGTTTCCGAATGGACCTACGCGGATACCTATTCTGTTTTTGGGAACCTTTCTGTATGAACAGAAAAATAGAATGAAAAGAAGTGCGCCTGCACCTATTCCGATGAATGGCATGATAAACCTCCGTTTTTAATTTGTGAGGACAGTATAACATTCATGGCTTCTTCTAGCAATAGAGGCATGGAATATTTGCAGATGGTAAATGTAACTGTTAACAAGAAAGCACTTCCATTCCCGGCAGAAACCGCGTCAAAAAAGCAAGGGTTGTTTACAACCCCATGCGCTGATATAAGGTATCTGACTCCCTTCGGGGCTTGAAGCTACGCTGCCGGGTTCGCACCGCGCAAATGCTTTTTTGCCACCACAACGCCACGCACTTGCTACCGTTGTGTGCCTCCATTTCAGTGCTTTCTTAATATATTCTTGCATTACAATTCTTTGCAATATGTCTCTTTGCGTACAGCAAATAGAGCCTACCCCCGATTGGAAGGGTGAGCGACAGCGAAAACACGCGAAGCGTGGTCGGAGGCGAAAGCCGTAGCCCTGGAAAGCGGGTTAGCAAATAGAGTGCGGTCCAGAAAAAAGAAGAGAAAATGATTTTAGAAAAGTTCCAGCTGCCCGTTTTCCTGGGAGAAGAGGCTTTCCTGCTTTTGCTTTTCTATGTCTTTTTGAACGGGGCGGGTGTCTTTGATTATCCTCTTGAAGAGTTCCATGCAGACCCTTGCGTCGTCGTGGGCTCTGTGGGCTTCCAGCACCTTTATGTTCAGCAGGGTTGCCAGGTTCTGCAGCTTGTACTGTCCTTCCAAACCGTTTTTGTTAAGGTTGGGGTAGGCCCAGCGGGAGAGTGGCAGCGTGTCTATGACCGTGTTCTTTAGCGCGTCCATGTTCATCTTTTCCAGCTGTGCGTTTATGAAGTACATGTCAAAAGGGGCATTGTGGGCTATTAGGATTACGTCGTCGCTTGCAAGCCAGCGTAGGAAGTCGAATGTGACCGTTGCGGCGTCGCTTTGGTTTTCCAGCATCTGCGGAGTGATGTGGGTTAGTTCCTGAAGGAAGGGGGTAAGGGGTACGGGCGGTTTTATTAGGGAAGAAAATGGTTCCCCAATAATTCCGTCCTTGTTGAATTTTACGGCTCCTATTTCCATTAGGTGGTCGGTTGCCGCATGCAAGCCGGTGGTCTCTGTGTCAAAGGCTGCAAACACCTTGCCGGAATAAAATTCTCGTGCAAGGCATCTGTAGTTCCTAAAAATCTTAAGGCCCCTGCCGTGCATTCTAAAAAGCCTTATTTTGCCGCGTCGAGTACAGCGTTGATTTCTGATGAAATCTTTGCGATAAGCTCTGTTGCGCTCTTCTTTGCTTCTTCAAGTGCTGCGTCTGTCTTTGCGGAAACAGGAACGTTGCTGTTGATGTAGAACTTAATCTTTGGCTCTGTTCCGCTTGGGCGTGCGCTAACGATTGTTCCGTCTTCCAGGAAGAACTGGAGTACGTTGCTCTTTGGCCAAGGAAGGTTTGCCTTTGCTGCAGGATTTGCCGGGTCAAATTCGTATGACTGCTGAACGTCGCGGATTTTGCAGACTTTCTTTCCACCCAAGGTCTTAAGTCCCTCTGTGCGGAGCTTTGTCATTATTCCGGTCATTATGGCTGGACCCTTTACGCCTGGGAAGTACTTGCTTATTGCTCCGTCCTGGAAGTAGCCGTATTCCTTGTACATGTCGTTCATGCGCTCAAGGAGGCTCTTTCCTTTGCTTGCCCAGTAGAGTGTCATCTCTGCACACATTGCTGCTGCAGAAATACCGTCTTTGTCGCGGCATTCTGTTTCAACAAGGTAGCCGTAGCTTTCTTCCAAACCGAATACGTAATGTTCCTTGCCGGTCTTTTCCATCTGGCCTTCGTCAAATGCAATCCACTTGAACCCTGTAAGGCATTCCTTTACCTTTACGCCGTAGTTCTTTGCAACTGCGTCTACGAATGGGCTTGTTACGATTGAACGGATGAGTACCGGGTTTGCAGGCATCTTTCCCAATTCCTTCTTGCTAAGGAGAACGTAGTCTGCAAGCAGGGCTCCCATCTGGTTTCCTGTAACGAGGACATAGTTTCCGTCCTTATCCGGGAATGCTGTTCCGAAGCGGTCTGCGTCTGGGTCTGTTGCCATTACAACGTCTGCCTTTTCCTTCTTTGCAAGTTCAACCGCCATCTTGAGTGCTGGAGCTTCCTCTGGGTTTGGCTTTTCTACTGTTGGGAAGTCTCCGTTTCCTTCACGCTGCTCCGGTACTGTGATTACGTTAAGTCCAAGGTCACCGAGAACTTTTTCTACGTGCATTGCGCCTGTTCCGTGGAGTGGTGTGTATACGACCTTTACGCTTGAAGCCTTTTCCTTGATAAGATCCGGGCGGTAGAGGTTAGCCTTTATCATTGCCTGGAACTTGTCGTCTATCTCTTTGTCTACAAGTACGATTTTGCCGGACTTGATTCCTTCTTCGCGGGAAACGAGCTTTACTTCCTTTACTGCGTTAACTTCATCGATGATTCCCTTGTCGTGTGGTTCAACAACCTGTGCTCCGTCTGCCCAGTATGCCTTGTAGCCGTTGTACTGGGGAGGGTTGTGGCTTGCCGTTACCACTACGCCGGTCTGGCATCCGAATGTGCGGATTGCAAAAGAAAGTTCCGGGGTTGGGCGAAGTCCTGTAAAAAGATAAGCCTTTATTCCGTTTGCTGCAAATACGCGTGCTGTTATGTCGCTGAACTTGTCGTGGTTGTGGCGGCTGTCGTAGGCGATGCATGCGCTAAGCTTTCCTTCCGCTGCCTCTTTGGGGAATGCCTTGATTATGTAGTTTGCAAGTCCCTGTGTTGCCTTTGAGATGTTGAGTGTGTTCATGCGGTTTGTTCCGCCACCCATTACACCGCGAAGTCCTCCGGTACCAAATTCAAGGCTCTGGTAGAAGCGGTCCTCAAGTTCTGCCATAGCTTCCTTTGAGTCTTTCTTTGCAACAAGGTCTTCAACTTCCTTGCGGAATGCCTCGTCCTTTTCTTCTGCAATGTACTGTGCCGCTCTTTCGAGTATCTCTTTTTCTTCCATATTATTACTCCTAAATTGTATACTTTTAACAAAAATGTCATTGCTAGGCTAGGCTAAACTAACTAGGCTAAACTAGATTAGGCTAGACCCGGCAATTTTTTAATTATTCAGCTCCGTCCGCTTTCTTAAGCAGGGTAGTCTCCCAGCGCAAAAGTGAACGCTCTGCAGCTTCGTCTCCGCCCATAACGTCGCACATTATTCGGAAAACAGGCTCCGTTCCGCTTGGTCTCATCCAGATGAATGCCCTTGGGTTTCCGTCTTCGTCCAAGAAGCGTATCTTTAGGCCACCGTTGCCGTTACCCCAGTCGGAAGCATTCTTAACTTCCTTTGTTCCGTTGGTAATGTCTGCCTCGTAGCCCGTAAAACCGTATATGGCATTAAGCTCCTCTGCATGCTTGCTCCAGTCATCGGTAAAGACAGCCTGGAAGCGCTTTTTAAGAAGAGTCTTGTCCTCTGTCTTAACGTCAAGAATTGCCCTGCTTTCGCTAACGCCTGTGGTTGCAAAGCGGGGAAGGGTAGAAAGCACGTCGCTAAGCATAAAGTCGTCCTTGTAGCGGTATGACATGCCTGCCTTCTCGCACCAGATGTGGAAAAGACCCTTGCAGAACTTGCCGTCGCTTCTCCTGTAGTCACGGATCGTAAGCATCTTAAGCACCGCAAAGAGAGTTGCCACCGGGTCTCTAACGCTGGAAGGATATGTAATGTTTCCCCCGTTGCTGCCTTCGCCAAGGATTCTAACGTCGTAGCCTTCATCCCTCTTCTGGCGGGCAAGGTTCACCACGTTAGCTTCACCAACCTCCGCGCGGAAAATCTCGTAGCCGAAGCTTTCGCAAATCTGGTCTATGCGCATTGATGTTGGACCGTTAACAACCACGGCGTGCTTGCCAAAAGTTGCCTGAGTCCTCCACAAAAGACCCTGCTCGTTAAGCGTCTCCTTCTTCCATTCCTCAAAAGCAAGCTCAGAAGCAACGCTAAGCGCAAAAATCTCCTGTGCAGTGATTGGGCGTGAAGTCTGTGCGTCTTCGTCAAAGAATACAATGTTGCCCCTGTCACCGTCGCAGTCCGGCATGTAGCCAATAAGAATATTGTTGTTGCCGTCAGCATGAAGGTCATTTATAACGTCCGCAAGACGCGTCATGTTCTCCGGCTCAGGAATAATCTCGTGCATTATAAGGCCCGGAGTATCGTTAAACGGAAGGAATTCAAGACCGCACTGGGGAATAAAAGTCTTATCTATAGAAACAGACCTTGCAGAACCGTTCATATCGCAAACGATGGAAGCAGGACTTTCCCTAAGACCTTCCTTTATAGCCTCAAAAACCGCGTCCTGACCCTTCTTGTTGAATATTCCGGTAATTACACCCCTGATGAATTTGTCATAAGCCTCAACAGAACGGAGCTTGTGGAAAGAAGAATTTGCATAAACCTGCTTAAGATGGTGCGGATTTGCGCCATCAATAAGAAGATTTGCCCTTTCCTCTGCATCCGGTGCATTGCATCTGCTGCGGAAAATGTCTGCCAAGGCATTGGTCTCGCTGCCTTCAAGAACACCTCCCTTGTTAAGCCCGAATTTTATCCCGTTCCAGCCGATCGGATTGTGACTGGCCGAAATATAGAGGAAACCGTCAAGCTCCTTTGAATACGCCATGATTTCCGGGGCAGCGGCAACCTCTACAAAGTGGACGTAAATCCGCTTCTGAAGGAATACCCTTATGATAACATCAGCCATCTCCTTGCCTGTAGGACGGGTGTCTGTACCAACTGCCACGTGCGGCTCATCATTTTTTACCTTTGAAATAACGTAATCCGCAAAAGTCTCTGCAATAAGAGCGCAAAGCAAGCGGTTCGTTTCTCCTATATCAGAATCTTTGTCTTCCGCACCGCCGCTTTTTGCAAAAATTTTTCGCCATCCGGATGCGGAAAGTATCATGTCATTTTGAATCATGCTCTTATTATAGCGACAATTCTCTATATTTTCAACAAAAAAGCCCCCATTTGCAGTTAAATACTCTACCAGTCTCCATTCCTCACCCCGTCCCCCGGACGCATTCTGTCCCCCTGAACTGCTACGCCATATTCGTACGCACTTGCTA
>JAGACC010000341.1 GCA_017614295.1 Treponema sp. | reverse complement strand
GGGGGAAGTACAAACCATTTTTTAGCAACAGGCATCTGTCCTTTGTATTCTCCCTTCATTTCATTTACTCCGACAGAAAATTTTAAGTCCGGTGTTAGCGTTACAATCTGGCAGTAGGGGCAGCAGGAACCCAACGGTGAGTTTTTTGGCCTGTAAGATATTTTTGTGTCCTCACAATTGGGGCTTGCAAGGTATCCAGAATTTTTACAGACGGTTACTTCTTCCAGTTCATCATCAGGAAATGCTGGCCAAGAGGAATTTGGAAGGGAGTTAAAGAGGTCAAACATAAGCGGTGCGGAAGTTGTATTGCTCTTTATTTCCTTGTTGCCGTTTCCTTCTCCGTTACCAACCCAAACTCCTACTGTATACTTTGCGGTAACACCTATTGCCCATGCGTCCCTGTTGCCGGAACTTGTACCGGTCTTCCATGCGATTTTTTTTGAATTTGCATAGGTCTTCCATTGGCTTTCTTCTGCAGGACGTGCTCCGTTTGCAAGGGCAGAAAGGGTAAGATAGCATGCTCCGGGGCTTGTTGGAAATTTTGTCTTTGCGACTGTCTCTTCTTCAAGGCATGCCAAATTCATCATGGTGCAGTATGCAAGGGCAGCTTCGCTAAGTGTTATTTCTCCGCCTCCGAGTATGAGAGGTAGACCGTATTCATCTGCTGTACGGCTTAGGGTGGTAAAACCGCATTGCTTTAGGTATTCAAGAAATGCAGTTATTCCATACTTAGAAAGGCTTTTTACCGCAGGAATGTTAAGCGAGCGGGAAAGTGCCTCTCCTGCAGGAATTACACCCCTGTACTGGGGAATGTTGTTTTCCGGCTTGTAGCTTCCGATTCTGGTTGGAACGTCAATAACAAGCTGGTCTGGCAAAACCATTCCGTTGTCCAGCATTGCCGCAAACAAAAATGGTTTTAAAAGGCTTCCGGAACTTCTTCTTGCCTGAATCAAATCTACTGCGGAAGTTTTTGTTCCCTTTACGTTTCCTATATAAACAAGGGGCTTTTTTGTTGAGTTGTCTATGATTATTGCGCAGACATTCTTTATGTTCTTGGAAAGGAATTCCTTGTGCCACTTGTTTACGATTCTATCTGCATTCCTTTGAAGGTCTTTGTCTATCGATGTGTAGAATTTTGATCTTCCTGGATTTTCTGCCTTTAGGAATTCAAGGTAGTGGGGTGCCTGTGCGGGAAGGGCAAATGGCTTTTCCGGTATCCTTTCTTCAAGAGAAAGCTGCAGTGTTCCTTCATCTATTATCTTTTTGTGGAAGAGTCTTCTTAAAAGAAGGTCCCTCTTTTTCTGGAGAATTTCCTTGTTTGCTCCGGGATATACGAGTGCCGGCTGGTTTGGAAGAACTGCAAGCGTTGCTGTCTCTGCCCAGGTTAGCCTTTCCGGCGGACGGTTAAAGTAGCGCCATGATGCTGCTTCAAGACCTATGACGTTTCCCCCGAATGGTGCGTTTGCTGCATAGAGTGAGAGAATCTGCTTTTTGCTAAGGGTGCATTCAATTATGAGGGCAATAAAGGCTTCTTTTGCTTTCTGAAAAACGGTGCGCTTAGGATTCTTTTCCAGTATGCGGACCGTTTGCATTGTTATTGTGGAACCACCGGAAACTATTCTGCCGGCCCTTATGTTGGAGGCAAAAGCCCTTGCTATAGAAGCAAAGTCTACTCCCGGATGAATAAAAAAGCGCTTGTCTTCGAACGCGATAATTGCCTTTTCAAATTTGGAAGGAACATTACCGCGTTCAAAGCGCCACTGGCCGTCTTGTGCAACGGAAGCCCCCAGAAGCGTACCTTCGCTGTCGTATACTGCGCAGGAAAATGGGCCTGACTTTCCTATAAGGCTTGCGGTTTGCCAATGGCAGAAAAGCACAAAGATGCATTCAACCAAAAATATTATGGCAAACCGCTTGTAAACTTTAAGCATTATTTCTTTTGTTCAACATAAACGCCCGGAATAATTGCGCCTATTGTATCGTCATACATAGCCTCTGCGTGTACAGCCGGAATATAGAAGCTTCCGTCGTATGCCACAGTAGCATAGAATGTAAGATCTATTCTGCTTCCGCTGCTCAGGTTAAAGTATGTGTATACAGCCTCATCCTTAAAGTCCTGGTAGCTGAACGAAGTAGAAGAAGAGCTTTCTCCGCCGCCAATTCTGTCGTTGTTGATTTCCCAAGCGGTTGGAACCGGTACTGTAAGGGCAATGTTTTCCACTGTCTTTCCAGATGTATTGGTTACGCGAACGTTAATCTTAAAGTCGTCGCCGTGCTTTAGTGAACCCGGGTAAACCTGGCTGCCGTTTGAGTCAACGTAAGAAACGATAAGGCTAAGACCGTCGTTCTTTGCGGTTTCTGTTCCAGGAATAGAAGTTCCCTTTGCAGTAAGCACACCGTAAAGCGTCTTTTTGCCGGTGTTCTTGATTTCCGCAGTCTGTGAACTGTCGTCGGATGCAGCAAGTGTTTCTATAACGGTTTGCTTTGCCATTGAACCAGAAACCTGCTTGTTGTTTGCAGTTATCTTGTATTCAGCCTTGCCACTTTCCTGTCCTGTGTAGTAGGGCAGAAGAGAAAGCAGTGACCATGCCGTTTCCTGAGTGCTAAGCCACCTGTCGCTAGAAAGGTTTTCTGCAACAGTCTTTGCCGCATGGGAAGCGGTGCGGTTGTCTTTTATAAGGTTGAGCGTAAAGAGGTAAATTGCCTGTTCCCTTATGCTGGAGCTGAATGAACCTCCGGTCAACCTAAAGAATGAATCCTGCAGCTTTAGTTTGCTTATAAGGTCTTTTGCAACGTTATTGCGTCCGCTCTGTGCGTATGCCGCTGCAAGAAGAAGCCTTGTTCCCTGGTTCATGCTGCTGTCTGCAAGTCTGTTCATTGCGCCAAGGTTAGAGTGGTTTGCAAGAGAAAGAACGAAGAGCCTGTATGCCTCGTTGTCCTTTTCATCGCCATAACCGTCGCGGTCTTCGTTTTCTTCAAGCCAAGAAAGAAGCGGTGTATAAATTGAATCCGGAACCTTGTAGCCAGCTTTCTTTGCTTCACAGAGGAAGTGCAGGGCATAGCATGAACCCCACATAGAAGGACTTGTGTTTCCTGGCCAGTAGCCCATTCCTCCGCTTGCAGTCTGGTACTGAGGATAGCGCTCTATTACAGACTCAACGTTAGCCTTTACCTTGTCCGTCTGTGCATCTGTAAGCTTAACGAATGAAGGAAGGTAAAGCTGAGGGAATCCGCCGGAAGTAATCTGTTCAATACATCCGTGAGGATATTCTGTAAGGTAAGAGAGACGCTCTGAAAGGTTCAGCGCCGGAAGGAGTGAAAGTTCAACCTGCAGAGATGCAGTTCCCTTCTGGCTTGGAGAAGGTACGGTTACTGTTTCCGTCTTTCCGCTGCCTACCTCAAAGTATGTTTTGTAAGTTACAGGAATACCGCGCGAAAGAACCTTTACGTTTACTTTGGACTGTGCGCTTATATTGCTTGCACTTGCGTTAAAGACAAATTCCGCAGTCCCCGGATTCTTTACGGATGCCTTAAAGCTTACCGTTTTGTTTTCTCCTGCTGGAACAGTTACGGATTTGGAGCTTGTGTCAAATGAAAGTCCCTGTGCGGATGCGTTTACGGTAATGTTTCTTGAAGAAGACATTCCGTTAAATACAGTTACAGGAATTTCAAGTGTTTCGCCTGCTCCGATTGTGCGTGGCAATACCGGCTGCAGCATAAGGTCGCTCTTTACAGGAACCTTCTTTTCTGCAGTTCCGTAAGCACCGTCATAGCCTGCTACAACAACAGCCCTTACAGAGCCTATGTATTCCGGCATGGTGAACTTTGTAGCCTTCTTTTCTCCAGCCTTAAGGGTGAATGGACCAAAGTACTTTACTACAGGAGTAAAGCGTCCCATATCCTTTTTGCCGGTACCTTCATCGTCTTCACTACCACCGATAGCAAGCAAGGTTTCCAGTTTGCCGGAGTATGCGTTCATTATGTAAGAGTAAATGTCCCAAGACAAAAGCTGGGAAGCTTCCTTCTTGTAGAATTCGCTGCGGATGTCCGGTGCGTGGTAGTTTGTAAGTCCAAGAAGACCTTCGTCTACAACGGCAAGTGTATAAGTCATAGGCTTACCGTTCTTTTCGCTTACAGAAACAACAGCCTCTTTGCCCGGTTCATATTTTTCCGGTACGGTTATCTGAGGTTCAAGAATAGAAGAAGGATCTTCTACCATTACAGGAACAATACCGTAAAGGCGTATTGGCAAGCTGTTTGCAGTCTGAAGGTGCTTTTGCAAAAGGGTAACATGCACGTAGATGTTTGGAGCCATATCCTTTGTAAGAGGCAGCTTGTAGACTGTAGTTCCTTCCTTGGTCTTAAGCCAGCTCTGAGAAAGGATTTTTCCGTTGCGTTCAATAGTAACAAGAGCATGTTCGTCTGCACCGGTTGCAAAAGAAATGGAAGCTGTTTCGCCAGTCTTGTACTTCTGCTTGTCGCAAACAAGAGTTACCATGGCTGCACTGCCAGAACCACCTTCCTGTGCTCTTCCTGCCCATCCCGGCCAGTCAATGTATACAATCTTTGCTGCTGAGTGTCCGCTGTTGCCGTCTTTTACTACAACGATGTAGCGTCCCCAGTCAGGATATTTTACCTGGAACTTAAACGAAGCGCGACCCTTTGTTACGTCTGCACTTCCGCTTGCAATCTTGTTGTGATAGCTGTCGCTTACGTATGTTGCGCTGGAAAGGGCGTCTTTTTCCCACCACCATTTCCATTCAAGCTTGTAGATTGCCCAGTCAAGGCTTGCGCTTTCAACAGGCTTTCCGTCCGGAGTAAGAAGAACTACGTCTGCTGTGTGGTCTGTGTCCGTAAGCAGCATTCCCCTTGCTTCGTCTCCCTTTGGAAGCTTAAGGCCTACATAGCGATCGTAAGGGCTGTAGGTCATAGACTTGTATTCGGTAGAGAAAGCACCTGAAGGTTCAAAAATGCGGCTTGTAAAGTTTGCGCGTAGCTTTCCGGGAAGGTTGCTTCCTGCATTCAAGTTGGAAGAGAAAGAAACCTCAGAGTTGTCGTCAAGGTGTCCGGACCAGATTGTGTCCCTTCTTGATTCAAGTGAATTTTCCGGATTGGTGAATGAATATGCGCTGTAGCCGTCAAAACCAGTGCTTGCAGTAGAGAAGGTAACGCTAACGTCCGCCTTGTAGCCCGGAGTTTTTGCACCGTGCAGCCATTCTCCGCCAAGAGTAAATTTGTTGCCATGAGGAACAAGATATTTTGAAGGTGAAGAAAGCTTAACCGCAAGTCTGTTTGGAACAACTGTTTCTACCCTAAGGGCCTTAGTCCATTCCTGTGCACCGATTTTTACCTTTGCCTGCCACAAACCTGTAACGTCGCTCTCGGAAGTCTTAGCCTGGATAGGATAAAAACCGTTTTCTCCGTTCTTTATTGTACTTGTCTGAGTTACGCGTCCAAGAGGGTCAGAAAGTTCAAAGATAAGAGGAATGTCGAGCGGAAGCTTCTTTTCCTTGTCCTGCAGAACAAATGTAAGGTACTGGGTGTCTCCCGGTCTCCATACATCGCGCTCTCCGTAGATAAAGCCCTTTATGCCGTCCTTGCTTACAATACCGTCTGTCTGGAAGTGGCTTGTGCTAAGGCTTGTTCCGTCTGCAATCTTAAGGTAAGAAGACTGTCCGTTTGAACTTGCACGGATAAAATGAACCTTTGATGCGTCTGCAAATTTTGCGCATCCGTTGGAATCAGTCTTTGCCTGGTTTATTACAGAACCAACATAAGAATAGAGGGTAACCTGAATACCGCTTGTTGGCTCTGCATTCTTTATGTCCGTCGTGGTTACGTAGAGAGTTCCGTCGGTAGTGCGCTTTGCATTTATACCAATGTCCGAAACCATTACGTTGCGTTTGATAAGTGAATTGCTGTTGTACCTTGGAGTGTAGTATGCAGGGTGGCATGGGTCGTTCCTGTAGGTCCAGAAAGTTTCCCTGTCTTCGTACTTAAGGTTGTCCCAGTAGTCCCAGTAGCTGTCTTCTCCGGGAACCCTGTCCTTTTCTATAGTGTCTTCTGGCTGTGGAAGCTGCGAGAAGTCCCTGTGGTTTTCGCGGCAGATGTACTTTACGTTCTTTTTCCTGAACGATATGCGGATCTGGAACATGCCGTCCGGGTACTTCTTTACGAGTGGCGAAAGGTCAAGACCGCGTGCAATGTACTTGTTCTGCATGGAGTCCTTCCATTCCCATTCAACAAAATTCTCCCAAACCGGCTCTCCAACGCGGTAAAGCTCAGAAGTACCGTCAAAGTCGTTTTCCTGAAGGAACTGAACCATGTTGTGGTCGTAGATAGCGTATGCCTGAACAAGAAGACCCGTAAGGTTCCTTGTTTCTACTGGAAGGGAAGTGCCCTGGGAAGTTGGCAGAATGTTGCCGTCGTTCAAGAAGCGGACCTCCGGAAGATCCCAGTGTTCATCCAGCTTTATGGAAGATTCCGTGCCAAGAGCAGTCCCGTCAGAACTCTTCAAATTCTTTGCAATAGTAAGAACAGAGAAATTTTCAAAATCAGAATCATTAAAAATGGTAAGAACGTTGTCCCTTGCCGTTATGGAAACATTTTCCGAACTGCTGCCAATCTTAGAAAGCTTTGTCCTTGGAGTAACAAGAGAAGAAAGATCCTGCTTTGTGTCCAGAGGGCGGGAGAAGCTTACGATAATTGAATTCTTCTTGGTGCGGTTTATGTCTATAATTCCAAACTGGGCGATTGCTGGAATATTGTAAATCTTTTTACCGCGGAGCTTTTTTTCTGCCTTGCCCTTAAGACCAATGCTTTTTCCCTTCCATGAAACAGAAAGGATTTTGCTCTTGTTGCCAGCAAATACATTCTTTATAAGGAAGCGCCTTGCAGAAGAATTCTCTACGCTTTCCCATTCAATAAGGCACTTCTTGTTTCCAAAGCCCTTAACCTTGGCGTTGAGCATCTTCTTTACAGCTTCAAGCGGTTCCGGAGCATCCGTAGAAAGAAGACCGGAAAGGGTGTAGCTGTTGTCTCCCTCGTTAAGGCGAAGCTCGTCAAAAGAAACTGAATAGCTTGGAGTTGTTGTAATAAAGCGGTGGGCATAGGTACCTGTAGCACCCTTGCTTGCAAAAAGCTTTGAACAGTCCGCCGTTAGAACCAGCTTTTTGTTACCCTTAAAAGGCTTTTCCGGCACAAAGGTAAAAGTCCTGGAGTCGGTTGATTTCCATTCGCCCTGAACCTTTGGACTTATGCTAAGCGCTTCTTCCGCCTTGCATTCAATTTCCTGGGTAAAGCTGATTAGAATGGGAGAAACCCTTTCTATGCACTCAGGCGAAATTGCTTCTATAAATTTGTCGTTCTCCCTGTTGTAAGAAATTTCCTTCTGTGAGCAGGAAAAAACGAAAAACATACTTGTAAACACAGCTATAAAAACTGCGGCTGAAGATAAAAATTCTCTTTTATTTCTCATACCCATAATTTTAGTGTAATATGGCGCATATAGTCAATAATTAGAAAACTTTAAGCTATTTTTCTACTGTATTTTCTGGACGGTACTTTTTAGGACGGTAGTCCTACTTGCTCTACCATTTTGCTCTTTGGCTAATTCGACAGTCCATGCCTTTGCGCCACCGCCCTCGCTTGAAACTTCGTTGCGAGAACCGCCCTTCGCCTATTCGGCTCATACCGCTTGCGCGGTACAAAAGGGGCTCCACGGCGGCGTATGCCTGCTAAGCCGCGCATCCATGCGCTCTTTACGAATGGCAAGAAAGTGCAAAAAAATCCCCCTGTATTTTTTTTGGTATCGCAGAATTGCTTGGCAAGCACCATTTATGTTGACATTTGGCAATTTGCCCTTCATAATAGACGATATCTTTTATAGGGGACTTATTATGAAAAAAGTTTTTAAAATCTTAAACCTGCTTTCTGTAGTGGCCATGAGCTGCGTATTAATCTGCTGTTCTGGCGGCGGCTCTTCTTCCGACGATGATGAAGACGTGGCAGTTGAAAGCACACCAGAAACACCGGCTGTTAGCACAACAGAAACACCTACTGTTACGACAATAATTTACCAGAAAACTGTTTGGCAAGAGTCGAGTATACAGCACGGGCAGGGGAAAATATGGAAGATGAGTTTAGGGCACGCATAGGCTATTCTTTATATCAAGGAAGTGCAGGTAGATATGCAATTATTATGATAGATCATATTAGGGTGGCAGATTTTATATCGGAAGATACATCTACAAATCCAGCAACTGCCAGATTTTGGTTGAAAGCTGACGCTGGGTATTATATTGCTGGTACAAATCCTATTATGGCTTGTGCTTTGCCTTCTGGAATAAATGGAAATAATCTAGTAGTAGATGAAACTACAAATTGTTGGACATTTAGAGAATAGGCCTGTTTGGTAACTGTTATTCTAAACTTTTCCATGCCATGCAGAACTTTTTTAGTCATCGCAAGAGAAAGTCGTCATGCCGAACTGCTACGCCAAATTCGCACGCACCTGCTACGAATGTGGATTCGGCATCTCTTTTAAGAGCCAAAGTTTAACCGGATGTTCTAAAGATTCCGGGTCAAGCCCGGAATGACGGCTGTCTTGTTACCCAATGAATACAAACACGTCACACTGAACTGGTTGGTGAGCTTCCTATGTTTTTTGTCAATAGGTTAAGCCGCTCCTGATTCCTCTTTTTGATTT
>JAGACC010000340.1 GCA_017614295.1 Treponema sp. | reverse complement strand
GCTTACCACGGGTATAGAGATTTACGCCCAGCCGCCAGGAAAGAAGCTGGAGAACATTTCCCTGCTTTCCGGTGGAGAAAAGACAATGACAGCCCTTGCCCTTCTCTTTGCAACATACCAGGTACGCCCCAGCCCATTCTGTCTTTTGGACGAGATTGACGCAGCACTTGACGATAAGAACGTAGCTTCTTTTGTTACGGCTCTTAGGGCATTTGCTAACGTTAGCCAGTACATAGTAATTACCCACAACAGGAAGACTGCAGTTGGTGCAAGTTCCGCAATCGGTGTTACAATGGAAGAAAGCGGTATCTCTAAGGTTATTGCCATTAGGCTTGACGAAAAGACCAGCAACGGTGAGCTTACTTTTGATGACGAGGAAGGCTTTGTGGAAGAAGATGTTCCCGAAGAAGAGGGCATCGTAATTCCACCACGGCCACCACGCCGCGAGCACAACCCGGATGGCACTTTAAAGGAAGAGACTAAGCCGGAAGCTAACAGTTCAGCGGAAAATTCTTCCCAAGCAGAGGCTCCTAGTGCAACAGATAATCCTGCAGAAGCGGAAAATCCTAGTGCAACAGATACCCCAGCCGAAGCAGATACTCCTGCTGTAACAGATAATTCAGCCCAGGAAGAAAGCGCACCAAGTCCAGAAGCAGAGGAAAAAGCAGAAAACTCCTCCGCAGAAGGCAAGGAAAGCGAATCTACTGCCAACAATGGAGAAAGTTCCGCAGAAGAAGGTGAAAATCCCTCCGAAAAGCGGGAAAATCCAGAGGAAGAGCAGAACAATTAGGCCGAATTTTTAGCCGGTTGAGCAAAATTAGGTAAAATTGAGCAAAATACTGACCAAAATACATAAAATTCTTGGTGTGAAAATGCCGAAACTTAAAGAGAAGAGGTAGATTCTTAAACCTATGGATTTTTTAGACAAGATAAGAGACGCTTACGACAACCTTGCCGCAAAGACAAGCCGCCTTGCAGTAACAATACTGGGCATCATACTCCTCCTTTTTGTGTGTGCCCTTATTGCCCTGGGAGTGCATTCCTGCAACCAGAATAGAATTGGCGACGTAAAGCGTGAAGACTTCAAGACAGAAGACGAATTTATCCCGCCCAGCAACATAAAGCTTACGGAAGACTATTATTTTTCCCGCGAGCAAAAGGAATGCTGGAGCCAGGAAGAAATTGAAAAATGGTTTTCCAACCCGAACACCGTCAATATGAACGAACTAAAACAGGCCAACGATGCGCTTGTTGATGAAATAATAGGAGCAGCTCCATGAAAAAAATAAGAGAGAGATTTTCTTTATCCGCAAATAAAGCAGGTTTTATACTTGCATGTACGCTAATTCCGTTTTCTATGCTTAACGGAGCAGCCCAAAGTTCTACCGGCACAAGCGGCACGGAAGTAAAGGATGTTGTTGCAGAGCTAAAAGACAGCGAAACAATAGTTCTTCCACCGCAGGCAGCAGGAACAAAAGAACCTGTTGAATTCCACGCGGCAGACAAAGAACCGGCAGAAAAAAAGAACATCTACGAGAACGCAGGAAAGGAACAGGCAGACTTTGCATCCGATTCAGCAGAAGCAGCCACAAGGGAACAGAAGACTGTAACAGAAAGCACTTCTACCCAGGCCCCAGCCCAGAGCGCAGCACCTTCCGGCCAGACAACCACAATCGTAGAACCGCCCTACACCACCACAAAGGTTACAACAGAAACAATAACCACAAAGACCGTAACTACGGAAACCCGCACTACGGAATCTTCCATAACATCCGGTCCCGGACTTCCAGCAGAAGAAAAGGTAGACGGACCACTCGCACCAGTTCAGGAAAAGCACTCTTGGGACACACCTTCAAGCAGCCCGGCACCTGCAACACCAAAGGCAAACACTCAGCCAAAGAAGGAAAACGAAAAGAAGCAGGAACCGGAAGCAAACCTTAAGATAAAGGAAACAGAGCCAAAGAAAAAGCCAGAAGCTAAGCAGCCGGCAAAACAGCCCGCAAAGACGGAAGCAAAGCCAGCTACTCCAAAAGCCCAGACTACAAAACCTGCAGCAAAACAGCCAGAAAAAAAGACAGAGGCAAAGCCTGCAACAAAGCCAGCACCTGCTACACCAAAGGCAACTCAGCCAAAGAAGGAAAGCGCTCCGGCAAGCAATAACCAGACAGCAAAGCCAGCTCCTGTAACAACAGAAAAAGAGGCAAGCCCTGCACCAAAAGAAAGCCAGAAGGAACAGAAGGCCACACCTATAGCTCCGGTAGACGACGAAAAGCCCAGCCGCTCCGTTACTGTAAAGAACAGCCAGTACCTGGACGTAATCTACCCGGGTTCAGGATGGATTTACCTTGGCGAAAAAGACGCAAACGACCTTATGCGCTACTACGGACGCAAAGTTTCCCCGGACGGTGAAGAGACAAAATTCACCCTAAAGGCAACAAAAAGCGGAAACACAGTACTCCATTTCTACAAGAACGACGCACTTGCAGGAAAGTTCATAGAAGACTACCTCGCAGTCACAGTTTCCACAGAAACAGAAAGGGACACCCACGTAAGCGCACCAAACTACGCAGACTACGTTCCAAAGGGACAGAGGGGTAAAAACATCCCGGCAGAAGAAACTGCACCAAAAGCAACGGAAGCCGTAACAGAAAGACCTGCCCAGGCAGAAAGCAAAGCAAGTCCAAAGATTGCAGCATCTTCTTCAACAGGAACTTCTATAGAAAGAAGCTCAAGCTCATCCGCACAAGTTCAGGAACAGCGCCCGTCAAGCCAAAACCAGGCGGCAAAGGCTGCATCCGGAGACCTCTTAAAGAAGGCTCAGTCAGAATACGACGCAAAGCAGTATGCAGAATGTCTTGCAACACTCCAGGAATTCTACAAGAATGCAGACGAATCCAAGATGGACCAGGCACTCTACCTCGAAGGACGCGCACTCGAAGCCCCTTCTCCATCAAGAAACATTAAGTCTGCCCTGCAAACATACAAGACCCTTGTAAACCGCTACCCCCAGAGCTCTCTTTGGGAAGCAGCAAACAACAGGATTACCTATATACAGCGCATGTACATAGACATAAGATAATTTTTTCAATTTAATCTTTTTTATGCGGCACTTGCACATGCAGGAGCCGCATTTTTTTTTGCAAACAAACGAATCTTGAATGTACTAACCATAAAAATTAATTTTCCAAATTTATTCTTATGCAAAGCAGCTGGAAATCAATTTAGTGCGCAACGGGAAGCAAAATATGGATGAAAATCCATTTGCGAGGTGCGAACGAAGTGAGTCAGATTCCTATTACCTCGCACTGGGTTGTAAGGCAACCCGCTGGATTCTTCAGCCAGATTTTGCTGGT
>JAGACC010000339.1 GCA_017614295.1 Treponema sp. | reverse complement strand
TAATTATATCATTATTTTATCATGATGTACAATCATTGATTTGCAGTTTCAGAAATTCCCTCAGCAAAAGAGTCCTAGCCCCGATTGGAAGGGACCGCGGAGCGGGTTGCGAAGCAATGGAGGCGAAAGCCGGAACCCTGGAAAGCGGGGAATGCGGAGCAGCTGACCGGAACGGAGTGGAGGGAACAGTTTTAAGTTGCAATACGCTCCAAAAAATAGAGAAAATTTTTAATATTTCTATTGACAGAAACATTTAGATTTGTTATATTGTTACTGTAAGTAGTAACAATATTGAGTTGACCTGGGAGGTCTTTATGAGTAAGCGTCAGGATTGCATATATGTAAAGTTGTCTGGAGAGAGGTATACGCCTTTTTCTTTGGCAAGGAAAGTTGGTGCCAAGGCTATTTTGGAGAGTGCCCGCTTTAATATGGGAAGGGACAGGTATTCAATTTTGCTTTGCGAGGAAGCTTTTCATATTCTGCAGGATGATGACGGGGTTGCTTTTATTGTGGACGGCCGCCGTATTCCTTTTGCGGGGGAGGGTGCTTCTGACGGAAAGTGTGATATTCTTGATGCCCTTCTTTATGTTGCCCAGGAGAATGAGCTTCCGGTTAAGGGGATTCCGGTTCCTGCCAGCGGGGTTGGAAGTCTTGGCTACGAGTTTTGCGCAAGGTGCGACACTATAAATCTTGCGCCGCAGACGGATGAGCTTCATATTCCCGAGAGCGAATTTATTGTTGGCCACCTCTATATTGTTTTTGACCATTTTACGGAGACCCTTCATATTTTTGCCCTGAACTATACGGAGCATCAGATAGATTTGCAGAAGGCTGTTGCGGAGCTTCAGAAGCGTCTTGGCGATCTTGATTTTAGCTATCTTGCCCCTCCTGAAGAGCCTAAGCCTTGCCGTACTGTTACGGATCTTGCCCTTTCGGAAAAGGAATACAAGGATAAGGTTCTTGCGCTTAAGAAGGAGATTGTTGCGGGGAATATTTTTCAGGCGGTTCCCAGCAGGAGGCTTACTCTTGAATGCGAGAATTCGGCTTTGGAGATTTACCGCAGGCTTCGTTCGGTTAATCCTTCACCGTATCTTCTTTACTTGGACTTTGGGGACAGGCAGCTTGTTGGTTCTTCTCCGGAGAGTCTTGTCCGTGTGCGTGAGGGTAAGGCTTCTATTAGGCCAATTGCAGGTACCCGCCGCCGCGGAAAGAATGCAGCTGAGGATGAGGAGCTAAAGAATGACCTTCTTTCTGATAATAAGGAGAAGAGCGAGCATTTGATGCTTGTGGATTTGGCACGTAACGATCTTGGCAGGGTTTGCAAGGCTGGCAGCGTGAATGTTACCCGCTTTATGGACTGTGAATATTTTAGCCATGTTATGCATTTGGTTAGCGATACCGAGGGCATTGTAAAAGAAGGGGTAAAGCCTGTTCAGGTTTTGCGTTCAGCTTTTCCTGCTGGAACTGTAAGCGGTTCTCCAAAAATCAGTGCGATAGAGATTTTGAGCAGGCTGGAAAAGGTTAAGAGGCGCTTCTATGCTGGGGCAATAGGTTATTTGCAGACCAACGGAGACCTGGACTTTTGCATAGGAATCCGCTGTGCTCTAAAGCAGAATGCAACTTGGACGCTTCAGGCTGGTGGCGGCATAGTCTACGACAGTAACCCCGACCGCGAGTGGGAGGAAACCAATGAAAAGCTTGGGGCTATGGTTAAGGTAATAGGTCAAAATTCGAGTTTGAGTTAATAGTTGGCTGTGTGTGAAAGTGGCTCCCAGGTGTCTTGTCCTGACGCTCCGGTTGCCGTCAAACGCCCTGCGGGCTTTTAGGGTAAAAGCAGGATGCAAAGTCGCGTCATGCAAAGCCACTCTGTACGCCCACTTTCGCACACAATTTATTTGCAAACTCTAAGTTGTGCTTAGGGTATTTATTATGGAGGAAAAAAATGATTTTGGTTATTGATAATTACGATTCTTTTACATACAACGTGGTTCAGGCATTGCAGCGTCTTTCCGGAGAAGAGGTTAAGGTTGTTCGCTCAAAGGAATGCACTTTGGCAGATCTTGATGCTATGAATCCAGACCGTCTTGTGGTTAGCCCGGGTCCTGGAACTCCAAGCGATGCAGGTATAAGCAAAGAGGCAATAAGGCATTTTGCTGGTAAGATACCGATTCTTGGAATTTGTCTTGGCCACCAGTCTATTGGTGAAGCTTTTGGTGCTAAGATTGTTCAGGCTAAGCAGATTTGCCACGGGGTTGTCCAGGAGATGGATTTGGACGGTAGGGGAGTCTTCCGCCTTGTTGGAAAGAAGTCCAGCTTTACCCGCTACCATTCGCTTGTAATAGACGAGTCAACTCTTCCTGCTGAATTTGAAGTGACTGCCCGTTCTGCAGACGGAGACATTATGGGGATTCGCCACAAGACAATGCTTGTAGAAGGAATTCAGTTCCACCCGGAAAGCATAGCAAGTCAGGATGGGGACAGCATCTTCCGCGCATTCCTTAATTATAGAAGGGAAAATCTTCCGGTTGCTTCTTATCTGTCTCAGATTGTTTCTGGAAAGGATCTTAGCGAGGAACAGGCTGCGCTTTTTATGGAAAATCTTACCGACGGAGATTTGGATGAACGCGTAACGGCTGCAATTCTTACTGGCCTTGCTGCAAAGGGATATTCCACTGGCGAGATTGTTGGCTGTGCAAAGGTTCTTCTTAAAAAGAAAAAGCCGCTTCCTCAAACGATAGCCGGTCTTGCGGAGATTGTTGGTACCGGAGGAGACTGCAAGGGTAGCTTTAACATTTCTTCCCTTAGCGCAATTGTTGCTGCTTCCTGCGGACAGGGGGTTGCAAAGCATGGTAACAGGGCTGTTTCTTCCAAGTCCGGTGCGGCTGACTTTTTTGAGGCTTTGGGAATCAAGATAGACAATAGTCCGGAAAAAACGGCTGATGTTATAAAGAAGACGAATTTTGCATTCCTTATGGCTCCTGTCTACCATTCCGCCATGAGGTTTGCGGCTCCGGTTCGCAAGGCTTTGGGAATCAAGACTATAATGAACATACTTGGTCCTCTTCTGAATCCGGCTGGTGCTGAATACGAAGTGCTTGGCGTTTACTCCCAGGATCTTCTTGAACGGTATGCCCGTGCAGCAAAGGAGCTTGGCGCAAAGAGGGTAATGGTTGTTGCAAGTGAGGACGGTTACGACGAGATAAGCCCCTGCGCTGTTACCCATGTTTTCCAGATTAACGAGGACGGAAAGGAATTCCGCTACATAATAGACCCGGCAAAATTTGGCATAAGCGGAATTGATGCGGATGACCTTGCAGGCGGTTCGGGACAGGACAATGCTTCTATGGCTCTTGAGCTTCTTGAAGGTAGGGGAAAGCGAGGTGTGCGTGAGGCGGTTGCCCTTAACACGGGTGCCTTGCTCTACATAAGCGGAAAAGCTCACACTATCCTGGACGGCTACAAGATGGCTTTGGATGCAATGGACAGCGGAAAGGCTAAGGCTAAGCTTGAGCAGATCCGCATGGAAAGCAATGGGCCTTCTCCGGTTGCTGGCGCGGCTTAGGGGTGGATTTGGGGCGGAGCTTTGTGGTGGCGGCTTAGCGGAGTGTATTGGTCTGCTTCGGCAAGATTAACGGTTAGCGGAGCTTCGTGGTGGCGGCTTGGCGGAGTGTCTTGGACTGCTTCGACAAGCTTGCTGTTAGCGGAGCTTCGTTGCGGGCGGCTTGGCGGGGTGTCTTGGACTGCTTCGATAAGATTAACGGTTACCAAGCCCCATTACTTCTGCCAATTACTCTGCTAAGACAAGCTTGTTTGTTAGACAAGAGCCTCAAAACCGCAACTCCCACCAAAAAATAGACAGTTTTCCGAAATATTTTAACCATTTGCCCAGCCCAAAAACCTTGACAGACGCTTGTCT
>JAGACC010000338.1 GCA_017614295.1 Treponema sp. | reverse complement strand
ACCTCCTATGGCAAGAACAAGGTTCCCCCGCCTGTCACAGCGGATTTTGTAGTTTGGAGACTAAATTTTTGCTGCTAGAACCTTTATGCGCTTACTATAGCAGAAGAGGATTTTGTTATCACGGAAAATTTAGTGCGAAAATAACTTTTGAATTACAAAAAACGCCGCTAACTTGCCATTAACCTTCCATCAGCTCCATCTGCCTTGCAATCCGTTCCCGAATAAGATTCCTAAAGCTTTCCGGTTCCAGAACCTTTACCATGGGCCCAAAACTTAATACGCGTATAACAAGCTCTGTCTCGTCAAAGCTGTCGTAGTTAAGGGTAAGCTGGTATTTATAGTTGCTTATCTGAACGGCACTCTTTTCAAAGTGGGCAAAAGCAAGCATTACGCGCTCCATTGCTTTTCTTTCGTTGTAGATTTCCAGGGTAACGCTTGCTCTCTTGTTAAAGGGGAAATCCTTTTCGGAAAGTTCGGATGTGGTGTCCTTTTCCGTAAGCTCGCAGTGTTTGATTCTTGCAATATTCAAAACCGCGCGCCTCTTCCGTACCTCTGCCAAAAGCCTGAACTTGTCATCTTTTTCCGAATATTCAATTTTGTATGGTGAACACGAAAATCTTTTCCCCTGCCCAAAGCGTCCTGCATATTCAACTTGAACTAGCTTCTTCTTGTGAACAGCTTCCAAAACCGTGCGGAAGTTTTTAATGTATTGTTCATCATCATAAGGGTCGCCGTCTGAATATTTGTCATAAAAAGAAAAATCATTTCCGCTAAAAAGAGGTTCGGTATCTTTAAGCTGCACTTCAAGACGGGAAAGCAAATCTTCATCCGCAAACAGCCTGAATCTTTTGTCGCCAATTACAGCTTTAAGCCAGCTCTTCTGCAAAAGGGAAAGTGGCATCGTGGGACTTTCTTTTATATTGGTAGTGTAATCCTTTTTAATAAGAGGCCATTTTCCGCTTTCAAGACTGCTGCCAATAGTCATAACGCTTTCCGGAAAAGCAGAATCCCTTACTATCTTGTAAAGCGAATCCGAATCAAGACATCCTTTTTGCGCACATGCAATTATGGAGGCAACAGTATTGTAATAGGCACTGTATATTTCACTGAACAGCATTTTCCCCTCCAAGGTCTTCCCCAAAATACAACTGATTCATCTTTCTAATGTCATCAAAAAAACGGCGGGTAATAGATTTTTCCGAACAGTCAAAAAAAGTAATCCGGCAGATAAAAGTCCTTACCCAAGGAATTATTTCCATTGGGTCAAAAATATCCGCGTCAAACTGGGCATTGTTTCCGTCTAGCAAAGTAACGCTTCCGCACCGCTTCTCCCTTAAAAGCCGCTGATAAATAAATTCTTCATCATCTTTAAAATGAACCCTGAATGTGATATGCACGGTAGAAGTGTCGTTGTGCTTTTTATTCTGATTTAGGGACACTCCCCAGATATGACTTTTAAGCTCTTCAAATTCTGCACGCTTTTGCTCAAAACCAGAATAGACAGCTCCTGTTTCCATTCCAAGAATATAATCAAAGCGGAGGGCAAGAAAATATTTTCCATGCGGCCGGTAAGCCATTATATACATCCTTCCGTCCTGACTGCTCTGGTAAATCACAAGGGGAACAACTTCATTCGTAAAAGACCTCTCGTATTTGCTTCGCTTCTGATTAATAATAACATAGCGGTGCTCGCGGATAGCCTCAAAAACTTGCTCCACAAAATCGGATTCAATAGAAGAAGTAATGTAATGGTGCTTAAACTGGAAAACCTCCCCCTTCTTTTGAACTTGAACAGGCAGCTTGTCGTATAAAAAACTTCCCACAACTCCACAGGGGGCAACCTCAGAAAAAAATGCAAGCGCATCCTCAAGACCGGTTAAGTCTGTCATTGGGTTGCGGAAATAAAGCATAGACTTTCCGTTCTTCTCGGAAGAGACAAGCCCCAGTTCTGCATATTCCTTAAGCTTCTTCCTAAGGCTTGATTCCTCGGGCATTGCGTCTGCAGAAAAATCCTTCAGGTAAACCAAATTAATTTCATCAAGAATCTGATTAAGACTTTTCTTTTCCCCGTCCGCCAAAATATCCATCAGCATAAAATGAAGCGAAATATCCATTGGAGTAAAAGACTTTGCCTTAAAAATTTTATACAGAGGATTATGAACCGTATGGCGGCTATCTATAGAAAGAAAAGTTACCTTACCGTTTTCATCATTGCGGAAAGCCATATAGCTGTTAAGATAGTTTTCAAGACGGCGCTTTTCATCATCATAAGTTCGCGTACTCTTTCCAAAAAACTGATCGCGCCTCTTAAATCCATAAATATAAAAACTTCGGATGTAAGTTCTAAGAGTATCTAAATTTTTAAGCAGCTCTGAATATGCCATATCCTTATTATAACATCAAATCGTAAAATTCAGCCATATTACATCTGCAAGGGGGCGCCTGGTAGATTGTAATTGCAAGTGCAACACTTAAAATAAAAAGAAAAACTTCATAGAATGTTTTAAACCCAAAAACTACCACATTAAAGGGGAAAACAAACTATGAAGCCGTATGATCATTTTACACAAATGGACATCTGTTGT